>JADJCA010000011.1:300000-496200 GCA_016703425.1 Myxococcales bacterium | reverse complement strand
GATGAGCAAGGTTCCGCCGTGGGCTTGCTCGAAGACCCCTTCGCTGGGCAACCGCACCGGTGAACGCACCTTCGTGCCCGAAAAGCTCGGCTTCGATGAGGTTCGACGGCGTCGCCGTGCAGTCGAAGACGACGAATGGGCCCTCGGCGCGCGCACCCATGTCATGGAGCGAGCGCGCCAGCGCTTCCTTGCCCGTGCCGGTCTCGCCTTCGACGATGACCGAGATCGACGACGCTGCGAGCCGCTCGCAGAGCGGATAGAGCCGCCGCATCTCGCGGCTCGTCCCGACGACCCACCTGAAGCGCGTCGTGAGCGGCAGCTCTGCGTCCAAGGGTGGGCCCTGGTGAACTGGAAGCGGCTTGCGCCGATCAGGAACCCGTCGCCACCGCGGAGGAGAAACGCGTCGGCGATCCGTACGCCCGAGACGAACGTGCCGTTGGTCGAGCCGAGGTCGGTGATTCGCAGCTCGGCTGCTGCAAGCTCGAGGGCCACGTGGCGCCGCGAGACGGCCGGATCACGAAGCCGGACGTCGCAGGAAGGGCTCGCCCACGAGCACGCGGGATGGCGAGCGATCGTCCAACGTGATGACCACGCCGGTTGGAAGGTCTGGCCCCGCCTCCAGGCGAACATGAAACGACACGTCCGGCGGTGGCGTCGGGTCGAACCGATGCTGGAGCAGCGTGGATGCGCCCCGAACGGCCCTTCGTCCAAGGGCGAAGCGCTCATCGGCGTGAAGATATCACCCGGGTCCCACCCCATCAAACGGCCCGTTTCAGCGGCGTCCGCGATAAGATGGCACGTCGATGGCTCGCGCTCGCCCCGTCGGCCTCTGCCTCCTCGTGCTTGTGTCGTTGACCGGGCCGAGCGCCGCCCAGGCCGAGGACAGCACCAAGACTCTTGCGCCACCGCCTACGAGCAGGGGCAGCGGCGCAAGCAGCGAGGCTCGCTCCGCGCAGCGCGGCAGGACCTGCTCCTCTGCTCGCGGGAACCGTGCCCTTCCGTCATGCACGCGGATTGCGCTCAGTGGCTGGCGGACGTGGACGCGATGATGCCATCGGTCGTCGTTCATGCGCGCTCGGGCCAGCAGGATCTCACCGAGGCGCAAGTGCTCGCCGACGGCGCCCTCGTCGCCGAGCGACTTGACGGAATGCCCGTGCCTCTCGATCCCGGGCAACACACTCTCGTTGTGCGCTGGCAGGGCAAGACGGCCGAGCGTCAGGTGCTCTTGAGCGCGGGAGAGAAGGCTCGCGCCGTTCAAGTGGTTTGGGGGACGGAGGTGCCTCAGCAGCCGCCCGGCCCGGAGCCGGGCCAGGGTCCTCGAAGCGTCCGGTGCCATGGCCGGTCTACGCGGCGGTGGCGTGTCCCTCGTCGCCTTCGGGACGTTCGCCTTTGTTCGCCTGCCAACGCACAAGGCCGGCTCGACGACCTCGATCGCGCCGGGTGCAAGCCCTTCTGCGACCCGTCGGATGTCGAGAAGACCGACCGAGCCGCCGTCGTGGCCGACGTCGCGCTAGTGGTCGGCGTCGCGACGGCAGCGCTCGCGGGCGTTCTCTTCGTCACCCGACCGACGGTCAGCCACGCTTCAGCGCGCTAACGACATGTCTGAGCGGGTGCGATCGACCTGATCGCGGCGGCGCGATCGACCCGATCGCGAAAAACCCGCCCTGGCGGCCCGTCCGCTCGCAGCGCTGCGCCGCACGCGACGGTCCGGGAACTGCACCCGAGCTGCGTTGGAGGTGATTCCGCATGGCTCACAGGACTCTCGCGGCAGTTGAGGTGATGGCGTTGGCCGGAGCGATTCTCACGACCTCGCTCCCGGCGGAAGCCAAAGCCCTCCACGTGAACAACTCGGGCAGCCCTCCGTGCTCCGATAGCACAGGCTACGCGGCGAACGGCGCGAACGCGCCGTGGTGCACGGTCGGCCGAGCGGCGTGGGGAAGCGCGAATCCGAACGCGGGCAACGCAGCCGAGGCGGCGCAGGCAGGAGACACCGTGACCATCGCAGCGGGCACGTATACGACCCTCGGACCCCGGACCAGCTGCGCCGGTGGCGCTCGATGGGCGGTCGCGTTGAATCCGGCCAACAGCGGAACCGCCGGGGCTCCCATCACGTTCCTCGGCGTGGGGGTGGTCAACATTCAGCTCGCGGCCGGTTACGTCGGGCCGACGATCGGCGTCGACAGCAGAGATCACATCCTCTGGGACAACGTGCGGGTCGACGAGCAGACCGCGCAGGGCCTGAGCTGCCCAGACACGGGGCCGGTCGTGCTCCACGCGACGACCGGTTCGGAAGCTCCTGCGCTCGGTGATCCGGGGCACCTACCGAGCCTGGAGCGACAACTACAACGGCGTACGTGTAGAGGCGGCGAACGGCGTGACCGTCGCCCACAACACGCTCTCCGACGTCACGTGCAACTGGAGCACCAACTGCGCCGGAATCATGCTGTACGACACCGCGAACTCGGTGTTCGAGTTCAACAAGATCTCGAGCACGGCGACGGGGGTCTTCATCAAGGGCGATCACGCGGGCGACGGATGGCCCCAGCTCGACAACGTGTTCCGAAGAAACTGGATCGAGAACACCACGGCCGGCGCGTTCCGCGGATCGCCGCCGCCGGAAGCAAGATCTTCCAGAACGTGCTGAAGGATAACGACGTCGCCGTTCGGCTCTTCGGCGGCGGGAGCCAGGCTGACAACATCGACGTCGTCAACAACACCATCATCTCGACGAACGCTCGTCCGAACGACGCAGGCTACAGCGTCAACAATCAGTCGGCGGAGATGGACAACGTTCGCGTCCACAACAACATCTTCTACGGCTCGCTGAGCGAGGCGATGAACCTCGGTGAGGCGCCGACGTTCGGTGGGCACTCCTTCGAGCAACAACGTGTACTTCGGCTTCGACGTGTTTGGGAGCCTCAACGGAGCGCAGCTCACGTTCAACACTTGGAAGGCGACGCACAACCGGGACAACGGGAGCCCCGCCGGAATCAACGGCGATCCGCTGTTCATCGACACCGTCACGTACAGGCTCCAGTCCGGCTCACCGGCTCGTACGGTGGGCGCGGACATCCTGACCTGAACGGCAACGGCAGCACCAGCGACATCATTCCTGCCGGCGCGTGGCGTCACGGGCGCCGAGCTGATCGGCCCGGCGGGAGCGCTGCCGCTGCCGGATGGAGGCGCGCCGACGAGCGACAGCGGTAGCCCGGCGCTGCCCGACGGAAGCTCCCCGGGGGCGAAGGCGGTAGCCCGCGGCTTCCTGATGGAAGCTCCCCCGGGAGTGACGGCGGTCGCTCGCTGCCGGAAACGGGAGGCGCTGGAGCGGCGGCGGGTGCGGCGGCTTCACCGTCGACGTGCGCCGGCGACGACTGCGGCTCAGAGTCGGCCAGCGATGGATGCACGGTGGGTCGCTCGGTCGATCGCGGCTGGAGCGGCTGGGCCTTCGCGCTTGTTGCGGCAGCACTCCAGCAGGCTCGTGCGCCGGCGCGGCTGGTAGCGCGGGGGCGTGCCTCAGCCTCGCGGGCGCCGGGCCGACGGGCCTGCTCACGGGGGCGGGGCCGCTGCACACGCCCACCGCTCCAGCGCAGGCTCCGTTCACCGGCCTCCCTCGACGAGCATGGGGCGCTGCACTTCGTACCTCGACCCGCGCGCGGGTTCGAATCCTGTCGGGACGACTGCACCGACCGAGCAAGACTGCAGCGCTGCGAGAATCGTTGCGGAGAGGGCGGGATTCGAACCCGCGGTGGAGTTTTAGCCCCACGCCCGCTTAGCAAGCGGGTACCTTCGGCCACTCGGTCACCTCTCCCCTGGCCTTACGCTAAGTATTTGAAGGGCGCGGACGCTAACCGATCAAGCGGGCGCGGTAAAGGCCAACGGGAGAGGGCTCGCCAGTCGGCCCCCGAACGCGCGTCGTTCGGCCTTCGACCCTTGCGCGGCCCTCGGCGGGGACGTGGTAAACGCTGCGGTGGGCGATGCGCACCGTACTTGGCTTTCGAACGATTCTGTTGCTTGGAGCAGCGGCCGCCGGCTGCCAGCTCCTGCTCACCGGCGACGTAGCCGACACGCCTGACCGCGCCCAGCTCGTCGACGCAGCGGCGCTCGGCAGCGATGGTGCGCCGCAGGCCGACGCCGCCAGCGGCGATGGTGCAACCACTCCGACCGACGGCGCTACCGACGGCGGGAGCGGCGACGCGAGCTCGTTCGACGCCACGCTGTCCCAAGACGCCAATGTCCAGGACGCTCTAGCGAAGGACACCGGCGTCAAGGCGGACATTGGTACGCCCTACAAAGTCATCTTCCTCCACAAGCCTCCGTCGCGGGCGAACTGGAACTCGATCGCGAGCGCCGACCTCGCTTGCCAGGATAGTCGGCCCGACGGCGTCGCGCTCGCGAAGGCTCTGCTGGTGGGGGCCACCCGGACGGCGTGCACGACCGACTTCTGTTCGGGGGGCGGCGCGGAGCACGACGACTGGGTGCTCTCGCCGGCCACGGAATACCGCCGCCCGGACGGCACCGTGATCGGCACGACCGACGCCGCTGGCCTCTTCACCGCTCCCCTCACCAACGCGATCGCGGTTGCGAGCTCAACGACGCTCGCTTGGACGGGCCTCGGACCAACCTGGCTCACCGACCAAAACTGTGCGGACTGGTCCAACACCACGGGCGCTGGCGGAACGGGTCGGTGTGGCTACGTCGGCCTCAAGGTCGACGCATTTGCGAAGCTCCTGGACGCGTGCCCCGCCAACCACGAGTTCTACTGCGTCGAGCAGTGAGTGCACCCCAGCGGCGGTAGACTCGTGGGCCGGATGCTCTCGCTTCAGCTCATCGCTTCCTACGCAGTCGCGGCGGTCGCCGCGAGCGCTGCGCTCGGATGCGGCGCAGCGCCGCGAACCTCTGACATGCCGACAGCAAAAGCCCCCGCGCCAACCTCGCCGACCGAGCTCGTCGCGACCCTCGATCGCCCGCTCTACGCGATGTTGGTCGACGACGAGCGCGTCTACGGCATCCAAGAGAGCGAGCCGCCCCGCGCGGGCGTCGCCATTCGCTACGAGCTCGTCACCGTGGAGCGACGCGGCGGGCGCCTCGACCGGCAGCCCGTTCAGACCGTCTTCGCGCTCACGATGGACTCGAGCCACCTCTACTGGGACGCCGGCGGCGTCATCTTCGCGCAGCGGAAAGGCGAACGAGCGCCCATCGAGGTGGAGCGCTCGAGGCACGGCTTCGCACCGATTCGCTTCTGCCGGCTCGGCGACGCCGTCTATTGGCAGAGTGGCGCTGAAGTCCACCGCGCCAAGAGCGGCCGCGTCGACGTGATCGGCTCTCTCGGCGAACCGACGACCCTCCTCGGCATCGACGAGGCGTTCTTCTACACCGACAGCATGAGCGACGGTGGGAAGCCCGGCGTGGTCCGCGTCTCTCGCGCCACGGGGGCTCGCGAGTGGCTTGCGCCCGTCTGGGACATCGCCCAATTCTTCGTCGACGACGGCGCCGTCTTCTGGGTCGATACGCGCTTTTGGTTGCACAAGCTCGCGCTCCGCGCCTCGAAGCAAGGACCGCCCGAGGTGCTGGACAACGAGGCGAGCGTTCGCGAGCTCGCCATCGACGGCGGCGTCGTCTTGGCGACCACGGCGCACGGCCTCCGGCGTTACGAGGGCGGCAGCTTCGCGACGCGGCATGTGCTCGCCGCCGACGAGGAGCTCTTCGGGCGCCCGGCCCTCCACCGGGGTCGCGTGTTTGTCTCGGTGGCACCGCACGGCGGAGCGCCGCGTGTGGTCTCGGTGCCCCTAGGGCCTGCGCTCCAGAAGTGATCGACGCTCAACGTCGCACGCGCAACACGCCGTTCCGCGGCGCGCAACAGTCCCTCACCGTCGGACACGTTCTTCAACGAACGCGGTAACCGATGACCACGTCGGGCGTAGGCGCATCATGAGCCTTCGCAACCTTGCCACGAGCCTCCTCTTCCTTGCCGCTGTCGGCTGCGGTGACGACCAAGCGCCAGAAGAAGCATCGGCCCTCCTCGGACGCGTGCGCGGCGAGAACTACCGCAGTTGGACCCGCGCCCCAGGCTACGAGGCGCGCCGCAAGGCCGAGTCGCCCCACGCGAGCGAGGTGGACATCTACGTAAACGCCGTCGTCCGAGAGGCGCTCGCTGCGGGCAAGGCGCTCGATGCGTGGCCCGAGGCGCGGTCATCGTGAAAGATGGCTGGGACGACGGCGACCTGGAGCTGATCGCGATCATGGAGAAGCGCAAAGACGGCTGGTTCTGGGCTGAATATTTCGACGACACCTCGAAGTATTCGGGCAAGCCCTCGGTGTGCATCGACTGCCACAAGAGCGGCGCCGACAGCGTGCGCGCCTTCTCGCTGCCGCGTTAGCGGCGCGCGCCCCGTGCAGGGACCGGCCGCCCCGTCGCCCACGCCGGAAAGTTTTGGTCGGCCCGGCGGCCCGCTACACTTGGGAGCGACCCTGGGAGGTCCACGATGGCGCTGTCAGACGACGAGCGGCGAGCATTTAACGAGGGCGGCTTTGTCGTTCTTCGCGGTCTCTTCTCAGAAGAAGAAGTGCGACCCGCGCGTCACGCCTTCGAGCGCATGTACGCCACGGCGCAGACGCTTCGCGCGACCGGCGATCACGCAGGAGCGTTCTTTGTCCTGAGCGCTTCGACGGGAGGCGCGGCCGCCGTCGTCGTGCAGCGCGTGGTCTGGGCCGGCGGCGCCGAGCCGACGTTGCTGCGCTTGAGCGAGGACTCGCGGCTCGTCGAACCGGCGCTCGAGCTCCTCGGCACGCCGTGTTGCGAGCAACTCCTCTGCCAAGCGCATTTCAAGATGCCCAACGACGGCGTCGCGTTTGATTGGCATCAAGACATTCAGCACCGGGACAAAGGGAACAACACCTGGCGCGACGTGACCGGTCGCGGGTCTTACGTCCAAACGATCCTCCTCGTGGACGACATGACCGAAGAGAACGGTCCGCTCGAGTTCTTGCCGCAAGACGCGGCCCAGCTCGACGAACGGGGGCGGCTCGCGTGCGCCCCTGGTCGCGGTCCGGAGGTCGACGCGTCGCGTGCAGTGCCCGTCACGGGTCGCGCCGGCGATGTGCTCCTCTTCGGCCCGTACGCGATCCACGGCAGCACGCCGAACCATTCGACGACGCCGCGGCGCGTGCTCATCAACGGCTACGCCGCGCCCGGCGCGAACGGCCGCTTTTACCCGGGCGCCGGAGCCTGCCGTGTGCTCCCCGCTTCTCCGCGCGACGACGAGAGCCGAACACGCTCGATCGGGGATGCGGCCGTCGCTGCTCGAACCCCGCGCAGCGCGTGGCGCCGCGGGCGCCCGGGCGCGCGGCCCCGGGCGGGGGGAACGCGCGCGGCGTTGACGCCTGCCACACCTGCGCAGAAGCTACCGACCACCATGGCAGCCAAGAAAGAACCCACCGCGCTTCGGGGAAACAAACTCATCAAGAAGGCCATCGAGAGCGCGCGAGCGAGCGGCCTCATCGCCGAACCGGAGCCCGTCTCTGTTGCGCGCAAGCTGAAGCTTCCCAACGGCGAGCCAATTTCGCCGGGCATGAAGGAATTGCTCGGCTTCGACGGCGCGTGGCTTGGCATTGAATACGACGAGGATGAGTTCGAGATCGAGGGCATGTCGCTCGAAGAAGTCGTCGAAGAGCAGTTCGGCGAAGCGGCCGTTCCAGCGTTCGCCGAAGCGTACGAACTTCTCTCGGAGGACTGCGTCTTCTTCGGCGCCGACCTGACCCCGGCTGCCTGCCTCTACGCCGGCAACGCCGACGACGCGGGCGAATACCCGGTCCTCGTCCTCTCTTTCGAGGACGGCGTCGCGCGCATCGGCGGCTTCGTGCCGTTCGACGTCTGGGCGGCCCAAGAGCTCGGGGCGCTGCCGCGCGGGACCTTTGGCTCGGTGCCCGACGCCTACGCAGCCCTCCCTCAAGCGCTCGCCGAATCGAACGGTGACGGACGCGTGGTCTTCACCCCCGTCGCCGGAGAAACGGCGACGGGCGGTGGGGACGACGACGAGGACGACGAGGCGGAGAAATAAGCCTGCGCGAACCTCCGGAATCGGCGAACCGAACCGATCCAATGCGGCGCGGTGCGATCCATGAGCTGCGAAGGGTCCGCGGGCCGAGAGCGATCACAGTTCGCGCAAATCCGAGGTGTCTGCTCGAAAAATTGGTGCCCTTCGCGCGGCGCGCTTGATGCTGAGGCTCCCCGTGGAGGCTTCGTCATGTCCCTTTCCAACTTCCTTGTCGGTTCTTCATTCGTCCTGGCCGCGCTCATGCTCGGTGGATGTTCCGCATCGTCGGGCGGCGACGAGACCGCGAGCAGCGAGGTTCGCGCCACCGATGCGCCGCCTCCCCCCGCAGCGCCGATCGCGAGGGATGTGCTCGCGTCGACGAAGCCCGAACACCAGCACCTCGCCAGCCTCTGGAACGTGACCAACGTCGGAAGCCCCGACGAGCTCGACGTTCGCGTCTTCGAGATGGGCGGCGGCGATCCGGCGATGAACGGCAACTACCTATGGCTCGGCCTCAGCGGCGACGAATCCGACACCGTATGGGACACGGGCCTCAACGTGTCTACGGTCGCGAAGGTCGAGGTCCCGTCGGCAGGCGTCGTTCGCTTGTCGGTCTCGTGGGACACGCTCGACGCCGAAGGGAACACGAAGAAGGAGGACGGGCAGGTTACGATTCGCTACTCGCTCACGGCAGGCCGCGTCGCGCCCACGTTGTCGGTGGAAGCCCCCGCGGCGCATGGCGGAACGCAATCGGTGACGCCCCAGACCGACGCCGCCGCGAACTTCTTGGGTGGCGTCTACGGCATAAAGCAGATTGAGCGAGAGGGCGTCCTGGCCCGCGTGTACGAAGTGGCGGGCGGCGATCCGGCGATGGACGGCGATCACCTGTACATGTCGCTGATGTCGTTCCCTGAGGTGAAGACCTACGATCTCGGCCTCAACATCGCATCGCTCGATTCGCTGAAGTTCACGTCGGCGTCAGAGCTCGCCATTGAAGGAAAGAAGGACCAGCAGGACGCGAGCGGCCGCATCACACCGGCGAGCTACTCCGCAAAGGTCCAGTTCTCCCTGGCGAACGGCGCACCCACCAACAGCGTGAAGGTCGTCGCACCGGAGCGCTGAGCGGCACGCGCAAGATCCGCGCACGCGAGCGCATCGCGTTCGCGACGCACGCGTAGCGGGCCCAATAGCCCCCCAAGAATGGGCCCCGGCAGAACGCCGAGGCCCAATCTTTCCCTGGTACGGGTCCTGCTCGTGGTCGCCCACCATGCACGGCTTGTCCACGGACCACGCCTTCGATTTCGGTCGCGCCCCGCGGCGCATCTACTGGGAGGTGACCCGCGCCTGCAGCCTCGCGTGCCGCCACTGCCGCGCCGAGGCGTCGCCCAACAGCGATCCCGACGAGTTGTCCTCCACGGAGGGCCGCTCGCTCATCGATCGGCTCGCCTCCTTTGGTGAGCCGAGCCCGCACCTGGTGCTTACCGGCGGCGACCCGCTCGAAAGAGCCGACCTCTTTGACCTCATCGCCTACGCGCGGTCCCGCGGGCTCGCTGTCTCGGTGTCGCCAAGCGCAACGCCTCGGCTCACCCCCGAGGTTATTCACAAGCTGAAGGACGCCGGCGTCGACGCGATCTCACTCAGCATCGACGGAGCGAGCGCTCAATCGCACGACGCCATGCGCGGCGTCCCCAGTTGTTTCGAGCGCACCCTCGCGGCAGGGCGCGCTGCCGCCGAGGCGAAGCTCATGGTGCAGGTCAACACGCTCGTCGCGAAGGAGACCCTTGGCGAGCTGGAGGCCATTCATGCACTCGCGTGCCAGCTCGGCGTGGCCCGATGGAGTCTCTTCTTCTTGGTGAGCGTTGGCCGCGGCACCGTTCTCTCGCCGATCGACGCGGAGGAGACGGAGCGCGTCCTTCAGTGGCTTGCCGATCGGCCTCGCGGCGACGGCTTTCCCATCGTGACCACGACGGAAGCGCCTCACTTTCGGCGCATCGTCCTCGAGCGCAAACACCTGCCTATGGCCAACGCCATGCGCGGCGGCTTCGGCATCCGCGACGGCAACGGCGTGATGTTCATCTCGCACACCGGCGATGTGTCACCGTCCGGCTTCCTGCCGCTCTCCGCCGGCAACGTCCGCGCCGCCGACCCCGTCGAGATGTACCGCGACGCGCCGCTCTTCACCTCGCTCCGGCACGCGGGCGACTTCGGTGGGCGGTGCGGCATCTGCTCGTTCCACTCCGTCTGCGGCGGCTCGCGCGCCCGCGCCTTCGCAGCGACCGGCGATCCGCTGGCCGAAGATCCGCTCTGCTCGTACCAGCCGCCGGCGGCAAAGCACTAACCTCTCTTGCTTGCTCAGCCGTCGATCACGTCAGAGCGTTCCGCGTAGATGACGCGGCCGTCGCGCAACTTGCGGATGATGTCGTTGCGCTCACCCTCGGGCACGGCGGGGCAGCCCCACGAGCGGCCCTGCTTGGTGCGCCACGAGTCGACGTACGACGCGCCGTGAATGACGATGTTGCGACCGCGCGCGCGGCTGTTGGTGTCCGACACACCATCGAGCCGCAGCGAATAGCCGGCGCGACCGTAGTAGGTCTCGGCCGTCAGGAAGTAGCCGAGCGACGTGCGGTTTGACCCGGACACGTTGCCAAAGCTCTTCGCGAAGCCCGAGTTGCCCGGATCGCTGCCGGAGCCGTGAGCCACCACGTGCGCGCTGACGGCGCCGCTCTCGAGGTTGACCACGAAGAAGCGCTTCTTGCCCGAGTGCTTCGCGTAGTCGATGACGCCGACGTAGTCCTCGTGGTTGACGCGCTGCGTGTTGGCCACGACGAACGCGAGCGCGTTGTCGAGCAGCGCCCGCGGCACAACGCCGTTCGGATCGACGTGAGCGAAACGCGTGCGCGCGGCGTCGCGGTGCGCCGACGTCGGCTCCGTGTACCCGCGCAAGACCAGCTCCTGCGCCGCTTCGCCGCTCTCACCGTCGGCGTCGTCGGCGTCGTCGACGTCGTCCGATGCGTCGGCCGCGCACCCGCCGAGCGCCAGAGAGACCGGCAATGCCAATGCAAACAGCAGCGCTCGAAGCTTCATGAGAACGCCTCCACGGGGCCCAAGGCTGGCGCGTCGCGCCACGCCGGAGCAGGAGGTCACCTTCGCATGGCGCCGCCGCCCCGCTGCTTCTCTCGTGCGTCTCGCCGCCCCCTCGCCCAGCGTCTCCCCAGCGCGACGTGAACGCGCAGTTCACAGTACGCGGCGCGACGAGGCTACTTGGATAGCTTCTCGGTGTGCAGCGAGGCGCCTGTTTCGTCGATGAACTCCGCCGTGAGCGACGCCTTCGTGAGCGTGACGTAGAGGAACCCGAGCTTCGTCGTCTCAAACTTGGTGGGGTTCTTCGGACTTAGCGTCGTCGGGGACGCACCCGCGCCGGACACCGCGAGCGCCGTTCCCTTGCAAGTGTCGGTCGGCCACTGCAGCGAGTGATCATGGGCCGAGAGATACAAGTCGACCTTGCCGCAGACGATGCCGTCCATGAATGTTTGGACGCCCTTGCCCGAGAACGTCGAACCGTCTGAGAGGCCGTCGTAGGTGCCCGCGTTTCCGTGCGGGCCGTTCTACTTGTAGGGGTGATGACCGAGGGCGATCTTCCACGGCGCGTTGCTCTCGGCGAGCCAGCCGGTCACGTCGGTCTTCTGCGCCGCGTCGCGGCCGTACATCATCAGGTTGGTGTCGAGGACGAAGAAGTCGACGTGGGTCTTCTGAAAGCGATAGTGCGGCGCCGGCAGCTTCCATTTCTTCGATTTGGCCGAATAGGCGACCTCGTGCGCGGCCTTGTCGAACTCGTTGCCGTATCCTTGGCCGCCGTAGTCGTGGTTGCCGAGGACGATCTGGAAGTCCATGTCGAGCGCCGCGTAGATGTCTTCGAACTTGGACTGCATCTCGGGATCGTCGGGCGAGCTGATGCCCGACTCGTAGATGTTGTCGCCGAGGAGCACGGCGAAGTCGCAGCCGCTGGCGGCGCACTTCGTCGCCATCGCGGCGGCGACGGCCTTTTGCCCTGCGTTGCCCTTACCCGTGTCGCCCAGCGCGACGAAGCGCACGTCGTCGCGAGCCACGGTGGCATCGACGCCCGCGTCGGTGTTGGAAGGCGTGGACGAAGACGCCGTAGTCGACGACGAACAGGCGGCGACGACGACGAGAGCGGGCGCGAGAAGAACCGTGAGCGAGCGAAGACCCATGGTCCGGAAGGATGTCATGACGCTGCGCGCGGTGGCCAGCGCGCCGCGCACCTCAACCGGACCTGCGGCTGGCCCGCTTACCGCAGGGCGCCCTTGGGCCAGTCCGCGTCGAACTGGGCGCGCAGCGCCTTGACCGGTCCGTCGTCGGTCACGACGGCGGACAAGTGACGATTGGCCGTGAACGCCTCGACGGCGAGCTCGTGAGAGCCCACGAGCGCGCCCTTGTCGGTGACGACGAGGCCCGCGTGGACCTCGAAGTCACGGTAGAAGCGGACCTCACAGCCCGCCGCCACGAGCTCGGCGCCGGTCGCCTCGTTGGGCTTCACGAGCTCGGGGCCCGCCAAGAGAACGCGCACGCGCACGCCAGCGCCGGCCCGCTCCTTGATGGCCGCGACGACCGTCGGCTCGGTGGCCGTGAAGACCTCAACATCGAGCGCCGTCTCCGCGCTCGCGATGTGATGCGCGATGCGGGCGGCGGCGTCGCCCGGCGTCACCACGAGCGAGCACGACGTGGGGGCCGATGGCGCGCCGCCCCAATCGGCCTCGAAGAGCGCCTTCAGCTCGCCGAGAGAAGCGGCGTCGCTCAAGACGACGGCCGCGGTGCGGTGCTTCTCGAGGGCCACGTCCGTGAGGTCACCGCTGCCGATCTGCGCGCGAGCGCCGTCGACGATCAGGAGCTTCGAATGCGCCGCGGGAAACGACGAGTCGTGAACGGCCTCGGCGCCGAGCGCCCCGCGCAGCGTCTTCGCGCGGCCTTTGTCGGCGACGACCCGCACGGCGACGCCGCGCTTCTTCGCGTCGACGAGGGCCGTGAGGACCGCTTTGCGACCGACATCGAAGGCCATCATGTCGAGGCTCTTCTTCGCCCCGCCGATCTCCGCGAGCAGCGCCGCCTCGAAGCCCGTCGGGCCGATCTGAACCTCCGGCACGGGGCTCCTCGCGACATAGGGATCGCAGGCAACGGGGCCCGACGCGTCCGCGGTCGCGTCGTCGATCGGTCCTGCGTCGGCGGTCGCGATGACCTGGGCCGCGGGTTCGGCAGAGGAGGAGCACGCTGTCGCGACACCCACCGAGAGCAACGCTAGAACGCTTCCCAAGGCCCCGACGACGGATCGCATTCCGCTCGGGCTAGCACGCCCGGCCTGTCCTGCCACCGAGGCCTTCGCCACTGAAAAATTCCGCGGCTCAAGCCGAGACGGCGCGCGCGCCGACGTACCGCCACGCGCCGTCCACGCGCCGAAACTCGCTCGTCTCTTCGAAGGAGCGATCTTGGCCGCCGGAGAACACGCGCGCGCGAAATTGAACCCACGCCCCGTCACCGGACTCGTTCGCGCTCACGATGGTGAGCCCCATGAAGCGGGCGGTCCGACAGGTCTCGCGGAGCGTCTGCACGAGCGCTGCGCGTGGAGCCGCGAGGTCCTCGTGCTCGGGCGCGAGCGTAGCGACGAGGTAGTCGACGTCGCCGAGAACGAAGGCCGCGAATCGCGAGCGCATGAGCGCTTCCGCCGACGATGGCAAGGCGTCCGCCGTGTGAAGCGGCCTACAACAAGCCTCGTAGCGAACACCGCTCTGGCAGGGGCACGGCTTCGTGGGGCCAAGTCGCGCCTTCATGAAGCCCCAGCGCGGAGCTTGAAGCCCTCGAGCTTCGGGCGATAGGCCGCGAGCCGTCGAGCCGCCACGCGGCACGCCTCGAGACTCTCGTCGACGAGCACGAAGCCTCGACCATGTTTTGCGGCGGCCTCCCCCGTCGTGCCGCTGCCGGCGAAGAAATCGAGGACGACGTCGCCGGGCTTCGAGTGCACCTTGACGATGCGTTCGAGGATCGCGAGCGGCTTCTGCGTCGGGTACCCGGTCTTTTCGCGCCCAGCCGTCGGCACGATGGTGTTCCACCAGACGTCGGTGGGCGTCTTGCCGCGCGCCGCCTTCTCCGGCGTCACCAGCTTCGGCGCCATGTACGGGATTCGATCGATGGCGTCGTACTCGAAGACGTAACGCTTCGGATCACGGACGTACCAGAGGATCGTGTCGTGTTTGGCCGGCCAGCGCTCCTTCGAGCGAGCGCCGTAGTCGTAGGCCCAGATGATCTCGTTCTTGAACGACGCGCGGCCCAAGAGCGCGTCGAGCGCGACCTTGACGTAGTGGACCTCGCGCGCGTCGAGGTGAACGAAGAGCGACGCGTCCGGCGTCAGGCACGGGAGCGCCGCTTCGATGCGCGCCATCAAGAAAGGAACGTAGTCCTCGAAGGCGTCGCGGTAGGTGGAGGAGACGACGCGCTCGACGTTGAAGCGACGGCCTTGAAAGCCAACGCGCGAGGCCTTCGCGTTGGCGTTGGCGTTGGCGTTGACTGGGGTGGCGTCGGCGCTCGAGACCTTCATGCGGTCGCGCTTCTGCACCCGCCCAGTGTTGAAGGGCGGGTCGATGTAGGCGAGGCGCGAGAACGCGCGCGGAAGCGCGGCCAACGCCTCCAAGTTGTCGCCCCGCACGATGCGGCGCACCGCTGTTTTCGCCGCGGGAACGGACACGCGGGCGACTCTACGTGGCGCGCCGACCGACGTCGACGAGAGACGCGGGCGCGACTTTATCCCCACAAAAAAGCGGCGGTTGAGCCGCGCATGTTTGGGGGACCGGGCGATATGGATAAGCTCGCGCCCGCTTTGAACGTCACGGGGCCGAGGGGAGACAGGGGAAGCGTGCTTGAGCGCGAGGCCATCACCGGCGCCGACGGCGACGTGCATGCGTCGGGCGTCGTTCCAGCCCCCGCGCGCCGTGACGCACGGCGAACGGCGCGCGAGTCGCGCGAGCTCTTGCTCCTCGAGCTCGCAGCCATTCGCGGTGTCGCGCTCGCCGCGACGTTCGATCCCGAAGGCGTCTGCCTCGCGCTCCACCGCACGCAGCAGATTTGCGCCTTTGCGACCTACCGAATCCTCACCGAGGTCTCGTCGAGTGCGCCGGGCCGAAGCGTCATGGCCTTCGACGTCGATGGGCGCGCGGTCTTCGTGCGCCGGCTCTTCGATGGCGGCTACGCGATGGTGTCCACGACGTCGAGCACCGACGCGTACGCCGCCGAAGTGCTGCTCATGGAAGCGGCGGCAGGCCACGTCTTGCGCGCCGGCAGCACCGTCGAGGCACCGCGCTCGCGTCCCCTGTCGACCATGACGATCCCGCCTCCGGCCGGCAACAGCCCGAGCGAGCTGCCGCCACTGGAAGCGTCGCTGGTCTTGGCCGTTGGCTCCTTGGCCACGGTCTACCGGGACCTCGCCGCCGAATTCGACGACTTCGACCCCAGCGAGCGCACAGAGACGATCGCCTGTTAAGTCGCTGAGGGTCGCTGCGCAGGGAATCCGTTCCAGGCGCCCTCGTTCAGGTGCCTCCGGCGGCCGCCCGCGACGGCGCCGCGGGCGCCGCGCGGGCGGCAACCGCCGGAGGCGCGTTGAGGCTGGGGGAGGACTCCGCCGTCGCGAAGCGCGGAGGGGGAGCGCCAGCTCCCCACTAAACAAGATCCATCACGCGGCGTTCGAGGCCTTTGCCGAGGGACACGCCGCGGATGCGGATTTGGTGGTTCAGCAACACCCACAGCGCCTGCCCGATGATCTCTTCGGGTCCGGGGGCTTGCGGCGAGCGCTCGAGATGCAGAATCAGCTCGTGCGCTTCCGTGAGCTCCACCCGCGTCACGTGCGGGATGCCGCGGAGCTCGGCCAGCGGCACCGTCGCGTCGAGCGGTCCCTTGTACGTGGGCGCGCCCTTGGGCGTCGCCGAGAGCATCACGTGAATCTCCTCCGACTGCGCCGTGAGCTCCGCGATGCTGCCGCTCACGACGAGGCGGCCTAGGTCGAGGATGGCAGCGGCATCGCACAGCTCCTCCAGCTCGTGCAGGTTGTGGCTCGAGATGATCATCGTGCAGCGGCCACGCCGCGCCTTGATGAGCTGACGAACCTCGAAGGCGTGTTTCGGATCGAGGCCCGCCGTCGGCTCGTCGAGGAGCACCACGTCGGGATCACCGAGGAGGGCCGATGCAAGCTGCACGCGCTTCGCCATGCCGTGGGAGAGCTGCCCGCCCTTGAGCGACCACCAATCCTTGCCTTCGACCTCGTCGAGCACGCTCTTGGCGGCACGTGTGGCCTCGGCGGAATCGGCGCCTTGGAGCCGGGCGAGGTACACGAGAAACTCGCCGACGGCTTCGTCACGCGGCAAGACGGCGTCTTGTGGCAAGACGCCCAAGCGGCTCTTGAGCGCCGCGACGTCGCGAGGCGAATACCCAAGGACCTCCACGGCGCCGTCCGTCGGCTCGAGGAAGCCTGCCATCATCGAGAAGGTGGTGGTCTTGCCAGCGCCGTTTGGACCGATGAGGCCGTAGACCGTGCCGGCCTCGATCTCCAGCGAAACGCCGTCGACGGCGACCTTCTTGCCAAAGTGCTTGGTCAGGTTTCGGAGCCGAACCGCCACGTCGGTGGCGCGAGGCTTCTTGGAAGCCGGCGGGCTCGCGCTGTCGGTCTGCGAAGCGCTCACAGATCCCTCCGCGAGAACGAGGCCGCGCCGGCCGCGCCGGTCGCGACCGAGATGCCCAAACAGACGAGCGTCCCGAGCGCCACCTTCTCGACGTGCGGCGACAGGAGCCAGGCATCGTAGGCGTTCGGATAGAGGTAGATAAGCCAGTGCAGCGCCGTGGAGAGCTCGCCGACGGCGTAGACGATGAAGAGCACGAAGAAGGTCGCGAAGGTGACGAGCAACGCCAGGATCGGCACGCGAAACTGCGACGCGACGAGCTGCGCGACGCCGGACCATGCGGCCATGATGGGCACCATGACGAACCAGAATCGCGGCCCCCATGTGGCGATCTCCGTCACCGTCGCCGACCCGCGCGCCAGCGCCACGCCCCAGATGACGGCGTGCGTGAAGAGCATCATCGTGCACACCACGATCCACAGGCCGACGAGCTTGCCCACGTAATACGAGGCGCGCCGCACGCGGACCGTGAAGTAGCGCACGGCCCTGTGCTGGAGATCGGTCGGGATGGAATCGAAGCCCACGAGTGACACCAGGAGCGGCGCGAGCCAGACGCCAGCGAGCGTCGCGGCGAGGAGCACGAAGGGCGCCTGCGCGAGGTATTTGCCCATGGCCGCGTCGCCATATTTCTTCGCGAGCGCCATCTCCTGAAAGGCTCGCATCTGCTCGGGCGTGATTTGCTGCGACGCCGCGGCGGTGAGGTCGAGCTTCTGCACCCAGGCCATGACGAGGGCGGCGATGACGGCGCCGAGGACGCAAAGGGCCACGAGCACGAGGCCCTTGGCGCTCTTCAGATTGCGACGGACCTCACGCGAGGCGACAAGGACACACTCTTGGACGGCGGTCATGGCGGGGCGCCACGCTAGCGCACTTCTGGCGAAGCGGAGCCGGCCGTACGTCAGCGCCAAAATAGGAAAGGCCCCGTCACACCCTTCCGCGCTACCGTTGCTCCCTCTCGGGCCTGGCGGGTTTCACGTTTCCGGGTCGGCGGGGCCGTACGGTCGAACGAGGCGAACCCCGAACGAACGGGTGAAGAGCTACCAGCTCGCTCGTCAAAGGGCCACACAAACCCGCAGGGTCCTCGCGTTGATCGCGCTTCCGGCAGGGGCACGGGTCACACATTCCGCTGGCCCGGCGGCTGCGATTGCGATAGTTCCAAAGGCAGGGTGGGAGTTAGGCCCGTGGCCTAAGCCCGTGATCGCGGTGGGGGATGCCTCACCAAGCTCAGCCCGACGTTTTCGCGAGGCAGGCGCCTTCGGGGGTCTGCCCTGCTTCCAGGAAGCTTGTGCAACCTGGTTTTTATCTAGGTTTCCACGTCGCGCAGCCGCTTTTCAGGGGTTTGCGTCTCGTGGGTTTCAGCTCCAGGCCACCGTGCCCTCGGTTCTCCCGCTTTTTCAAGCAAGGCTCTCGCTGCCCTCCGTGCGTCCCGCACGTGACGGCTTCAGCTCATTGGCGCGTGACCCCGCGTCGAGCCTTCGCCTTGGCGTAGAGGACGTTCAGCCGGCGTGCCGGAGCGGGAAGGTTCCCTCTCCATGGCCAAGAATATCCTCGTCATCAGCTCCGACCTCCGCGAGACGCGCGTTGCGCTGATCGAAGACGGCATCATCGCCGAACTTCACATCGAGCGTCGCGGCCCGCAAGGCGGCCAGACGAACACCGTGGGCAACGTGTACCTGGGCAAGGTCACGCGTGTTCTGCCGGGCCTGCAGGCGGCCTTCATCGACATCGGGCAGGAGCGCGCGGCGTTCCTGCACGTCGAAGATCTCATCCGCCCCGACGACTTCGAGGGCTACCTCGCCGGCGGCAAGAAGGTCACGGCGAAGCAAGAAGAGGACATCGAAGAGATCGCCACCGGCGACGAGGAGCTCGACGCTGAGAAGGAAGCGGAGCTCGAGGCTGCGCCGCCGGCCGCCGAGGCCGACATCAGCCAGGCGAGCCTCCCCCCGGCCGCCAGCTCAGCCGACCTCGAAGACGGAGACGAGGTCGCGGCCGACGACGACGAGGCCGAAGGCGCGGCCGACGACGACGATGGCGGCGACGAGGACGCGAACGGCGAGAGCCTTCCGGCCGGCGACGCGCGCATCAGCAGCGTTCCGCCGTCCCGCGAGCAGCTCGCGGGCGACGACGACTCGCGCGATTCGAGCACGCCGCCGCAAAGCGCGAGCGACATCGAAGCCGACGAAGAGACCGCCGAGCCTCCCTTCGAGGAGAGCGACGAGTCATCGCCGGCCTTGGCTGACGAAGGCAGCGACGAAGACGAGCTCGACGGCGAGGACGACGGCGCCGATGACGAGGGCGCTGACGAGGACGGCGACAAGGTCAACCCCGCGGCCGCCGCGAGCCTTCCCGAGTGGCCCGACATGCCGGGCTTCACCATCACCGAGCCCGGCGCTCCCGCGCGCCGTGCGGCGGCTCCCGATCGCTTCGCGGCGAGCGGCGGTGGTCGGCGGCGCCGAGGGCGCGGCCGAGGGCGCGGTCGTGAAGGCGGCGGCGGTGGTCGTGAAGGCGGAGGCCAGGGCCGTGGTGGCGAGTCCCGCGAGGGGCGCAGCCGCGAGGGCGGCCAGAGCTCGGGGCGCCGTGATGGTCGACGCAGCGGCGGCGGCGGCGGAGACCGACTGAAGTCGGCGTCGCGGATCTCGAAGTCGACGCCCATCAAGGACGTCGTCAAAGAGGGCCAAGAGGTCGTTGTTCAGGTCACCAAGGAGCCCATCAGCACCAAGGGTGCACGTTGCACGAGCCACGTCTCGTTGCCGGGCCGCTACGTCGTGTATTTGCCGACCGTCGAGCACGTCGGCATCTCGAAGCGCATCGGCTCGGATCAAGAGCGTGCGCGCCTCCGGGAAGCCATCCAGAGCGTGAAGCCCCCGACCGGCGGCCTCATCGTTCGGACCGTGGCGGAAGGCCTGACCAAGAAGCAGCTCAAGCAAGACGTCGGCTACCTCGTGCGCCTGTGGGGCGAGATCGCGAAGAACAAAGGCGAAGCGAAGCGCGCACCGGCGCTCCTTTCTGCCGAGCTCGACCTCGTGCTCAAGACGGCGCGAGATCTCTTCACCGACGAAGTCGATCAGATCGTGATCGATGATCGGCGCGAGTACGATCGCCTCTGCCGCTTCATCGAAATGTTCGCGCCCGACCGGCTCAAGGACGTGGCGCTCTACAGCGGCGACGAGCCGATCTTCGACGCCTACGGCATCGAGGACGAGATCCAGCGCGCCCTCGCGCGCAAGGTGCCCCTGCCCTCCGGCGGTCACCTCATCATCGACCAGGCGGAGGCCCTCACGGCCATCGACGTCAACACGGGTCGCTTCGTCGGTAAGAACTCGAAGGATATGGAGGAGACGATCCTCAAGACGAACCTCGAGGCCGTGCAGGAGATCGCCTACCAGCTCCGCTTCCGCAACATCGGCGGGCTCATCATCCTCGACCTCATCGACATGGAGAAGGCGCGAACCGCGAGAAGGTGCGGCGCGCCCTCGAGGACATCCTCGCCAAGGACAAGGCGAAGACGACGCTCAACCGCATCAGCGATCTCGGCCTCATCGAGATGACCCGCAAGCGCACCCGCGAGAGCTTGGGGCGCCTCCTGCACGAGCCCTGCTTCTACTGCGACGGCACCGGCCAGCTCATGAGCAAGGAGACCATCGCGTACGAGATCCTTCGCGAGATGCGCCGCAAGCGCAACGACCTCCCCGGCTACACGATCATCGTCAACTGCCACCCCGCCGTGGCGGATCTGCTGCAGACGAGCGAGAAGGCTGCCATCGCCGAAGCCGAGAACAAGTTCATGCGGAAGATCCAGGTCTTCCCGCACAGCGAATACCACTACGAGCAGTTCGACATCACCGGCAAGTAGCCGGCCGGAAGCCCCCCATGAGCAGCGACGACAAGCGCCGCGCCGAGCGCGTCACCATCAACAAAGAGTTCGAGTCGTTCGACGCCTTCATTCAGGAGTACGTCACGAACATCTCGGAGTCGGGGGTCTTCATCAAGTCGACGCAGCCGTTGCCCATCGGCACGCGCGTCAACCTCCGCTTCACGGTGATCATGGAAGACATCGAGACCATCGAAGGCGTCGGCGAGGTGGTCCGCGTCGAGCAGGATCCGCCGGGCATGGGGGTCTTGTTCCGTGAGCTCAACGGCTACTCGAAGGACCTCATCGAGAAGCTCCTGACGAAGCGCCCCGGCTAGGGCGGCCCCCGGCGGCGGCAGCGTCGTCGCGCCGCACGGCCTGTGGCGGCGCCTTTTCTTGCGTCGAACGGCGTCCGTCGCCGCCCCAGGGTGCGCATAGAGGACTCGCCGAGTCCTCTAAAGGCGCCGCGCCTCTTTTCAAGGGCCGCCGCGCCGCCTATGTTCCTCGTCCCAACGCTCAAGGAGATTCGCTATGCCGTTTTCGCTTCCCCCGCTCCCCTACGAGAAGAACGCCCTCGCGCCGCACATCAGCGCCGAGACCCTCGAGTTCCACTACGGCAAGCACCATCAGGCGTACGTGACGAACCTCAACAAGCTGACGGAAGGAAAGCCCGAGGCTGACAAGTCGCTCGAGGACGTCATCATGTCGAGCGAAGGCGGCGTCTTCAACAACGCGGCCCAGGTGTGGAACCACACGTTCTACTGGAACTCGATGAAGCCGGGCGGCGGCGGCGCTCCGACGGGCGACCTCCTCGCGGCCATCAACCGTGACTTCGGCTCCTTCGACAAGTTCAAGGAGGAGTTCTCGAACGCTGCGGCGACGCAGTTCGGCTCCGGCTGGGCCTGGCTCGTCCTCGAGAAGGGCAAGCTCGCCGTCACCAAGACCGGCAACGCCGACCTCCCGATGAAGCACGGACAAACGGCCCTCCTCACCATCGACGTCTGGGAGCACGCCTACTACGTCGACTTCCGGAACCTCCGCCCCAAGTACATCGAGACCTTCCTCTCGAGCCTCGCCAACTGGGACTTCGCCCTCGCGAACTTCAAGAAGGGCTGAGGCGCTTCGGTCGTTGAAGGAACGGGCGCGCCGGCCTTGGCCGACGCGCTCGTTTTCATTTTGTCGGCTGCGCTCGGGTGAGAAGAGCTAGGCCCGCCGCCTCGGCAACCCGGCGTCATGGCAACCCGGCGTCATCTTGTGTCGCCGCATTCGGATTGAGCGATAGGCCCGGCGCTCATCATGAAGGGCCGGCAGTCGCTTGGCGTCGCGTAGCAGCGGTGCCCTCCCGCCGACTCGCTGCTCCACACATAGTGACACGTAGCGGTCTCCTGACGCTGGCACAGGCCAACCTCGAAGGCGCCGCCTCTCGCGTCGCGTTTCGCGAGGACGCGGCACTCCTCGCTGCTGCGGACGCAGACGCTGTCGTCCTCACGCGTGGACCGCTTCCGCTTCGAATAGCAATGGAAGCCCGGCCCGCCGGGTAGCTTCGGTGCCGCCGCGAAGGGCCTCGTCTCGATGGGCCTGGTGTTCTCCAATGCGGCGGCCGTGACGGTGCTCATAGACGCAGCCTGCCTTGCGTTCGCCTCCGCAATCAGCGGCGCAACCTGCGCTCGGTATTGCGCCGGGTCGGTGGAATAGGGTGGCGCGAAGCTGGCACACCCGACCACGCTCGCGCACGCGAAGAGGACCGACGTGACCTGGAAAGTCTTGATGGATGACACAAGGACGCGCGGAAGCAGCTTGCATGCCGCACCCGCGCTCGAAGGCCTTCGCACAGTTGACGTGGGCGCGTCGGAAAGGGGCTTCCGACGCGCAGGCAATCCATTTCCGGCGCGCCGGCCTTGGCCGACGCGATCGTTCTCATTTGTCGGATGCGGTCTTCTGCGGGGAAGGAATGGCGCTGAACGTCCGTAAGGCCGGAGGGATGGACCACGCAGTCGACGAGCGAGCCTCGATGAAGTCGTCGATGGAGCGTTGCTTCCGACGCTGGGCTGCGGTGAGCGCGCGACTCGGGTCGCCCGAGTTGCCTCCCTGGCCGTGGGACCCGGACATTGAACCCTTCATCTGGGTCGGAGCCCCAACGGCGAGCGGCTGGTGCACGTGGCGTCCCGTTCCCAAAACTCGCGACGCGGGCCTCGCAGGCGCCGCGCCCGACCTCCCGCCCATGCACCCGTCCTTGGACGCGTACTTCAACAGCTTCTGGTTCTGCACGCTCGAGGGTCCCGCGAAGGGTCGGGACCACGCCGTCACGCTCGATGGGGTCATGCCGGGCATCGAGCTTGATGCCTTCCTCCGCAACGCGCGAAGTTATGCGCGGGCTCACGGCGGCCGCCTTGACCACGTCCCCATCGGTCTCGAGGCCGTGTCGGATCGCTTGCTGGTGGTCGACAACGGTTCCGGCGCAGTGATGACGGAAGACTGGAACCGCGAGGGCACGCCGTTCTTCGAGCCGGTGGCGCCGTCGCTCGTCGCGCTCATCGATGTGCTCCACGCCGTCGTTGAGCCGTGAGCCCGCGCGCCGCGGACGTAATTCGGGAGGTTGATGCGTGGCTCTCGGCCATCCCTGACCAACTCGGAGACCCGGAACACGTCGTCACCTACGACGTGCGAACGCCACGCCTGTATTGGGCCGTAGTTGTCGTGCTTTCCGCGGTCGCCCTGGCTTTCGCGCTCGGTACTCCGCTCATGTTCGCGAAGCCAGTTCGCGGAGCAGGCGATTGGCTCTTCGATCTTCTGTGGTGCTTCGCCGTCGCACTACCGCTTGTGTACGTCGCCTCGACGGGCGAATACCGCGCGAGCGGTGCGGTGCGGCTTGGTCAGGGGCGCATCGAAGTGCCCGACGCGAGCGGGACGCCCACGGCGTTCCTCCTCGGCGACACGGCGATCGACGTTCGCGAGGTCATCGTGCGCTACACGCTCCTTGGCCTCGCGGTGCAAGACGTCGCGCGCGGCTACCGGATCGAGCTGAGATCGGCAAACGGGAGGACGCGCCGACTGTCGACGCTCACGCTGGTGGAGCGAACCCGTACGGGCGCGCTACTCGCCGATCTCGGTCGGATGAGGCTCGGTTTTCCACCGCTCGGAGAGGACCCGATGGCCGCTCCGAAGCCAACGTCGCGCGACGCGTATGACGACCGCATCGACGAGGAGCTGTCGAAGCTCGATTGACACCTTCGGCCGAGCGCGTTGTGAGGCCCCAGCCTAGAGCCGCTGCCCGTTCGACGCGCGCGCGAGCATGTTGAGCTCCTCCTGCGTCAGAAACACGCTCACGAGCCATGTGACGCCCACGACCAGAGAGGCGACCGAGAGCAAGATGATCGTCTGCGACTGATCCTTGTGCTGCGGGTGGTACGGCAAGATCGTCTGGTGGACCTTCTGCGCGTTGCGATACGTGACCGCTATCCCCCAGAGTCCGCACGTCAGGAGCGACACCACGAGGTCGATGGCGGGGTTGATCTGCGCGTCGTTGGTGGCGGCCTTCAGCTCCTCCGACGTCTTGAAAAGCCAATAGAGCGCGTAGACGCCGCAGGTGACGAGCGAGAGGACGACGACAACGCCGCTGTTTCGCTCTTTGATGGCGCCGGGCACGAGCGGCGGAAGCCCCGGCATCATCGGTCCGCCGGGAAAGCCCCCGGGACCGGCCATCGGAGGCGCATAGGGATTGTACGGATTGCCGGGGTTCATCGACGCGTAACGTAGAGCCGATCGGCGGCGCCGGGAATCGTGACGCGAGGGACGCTTGACTTCGTGTCTCTTTCACACGAATTTCGCCTCGTGCCGTTCACCTACGAATACCCTCGTCCCGCCGTCACCGCCGACGTCGTGCTCTTCACACTGCAAGGCGCCGATCTCGCCGTGCTGCTCATTCGCCGGGCGCGCGCTCCCTTCAAGGGTGCCTGGGCGTTGCCTGGCGGCTTCGTAGACAAGGACGAGCCGCTCGAGCGCGCGGCCGCACGAGAGCTAGCGGAGGAGACGGGTGTCACGGGGATCGTGCTGGAGCAGCTCGCCGCCTTCGGCGACCCGGGCCGAGACCCGCGAGGTCACACCGTGAGCGTCGCGTTCTTCTCCTTCGTCGCGGCCGAGCGGCACCTCGTTCGCGCCGGCGACGACGCCTCGGAAGCGGCTTGGGTCCCCTTGACGAAGCTCACCGCAAGCGCGCCGAGGTCCACCCGAAAGAGGTCGTCGCGGCGTACGAACGACGACTACGCGCTCGCCTTCGACCACGCCGCCGTCATCCAGCTGGCGCGAAGGCGGCTTCAAGAGCGCCTCGTCGACCCCAGGCGCCCTGCCCAGTTCGAGCTCGTGCCGTTGCAATTTACACTCACCGAGCTGCAACACGTCCACGAGGCCATCCTCGGCCAGCCGCTCGACAAGCGAAACTTCCGCGCGAGGCTCCTCGCCAGCAAGGTCGTGCAGGAGGTTGGGCGACGCCGCATGGGCCGGCACCGGCCGGCCCAGCTCTATCGGTTCCGGCAAGAGGGCTAACGAGGCGCGCGAGCGCCCGACAGTTTCAGCGAGCGCCGCTGCTGAGTGGCTAGCCTTCGAGGCCTGTGTTCTCGGGCACGTCCTCGAGCACGGCGTCGCGCAGCGCATTGGCGATGGCCTCGCGCGTGGCGGGCCCCACGATGCCGTCGGCCTCGAGGTCACGCGCCGTTTGAAAGGCCCGCACGGCGGTTTGCGTGTTGGGACCGTCGACGCCATCAACGGCGCCGGGCTCGAAGCCGAGGCACTGCAGCGCCGTCTGAACGCCAACCAAGGCGGTGAGGTCAATGCGACCAAACTTCGTGGACTCGTGGATCGACATGGCGAGAGGCTCGCACGGCACGACCGTGCATCGCAACGGCGGGCACCCCGGCTCACGTGTGCAGGCTTGCGCGGCGGGCGAGCGCTAGTTCGCCTTTTTCTTCGTGCCCCCAAATCTACCGACATCCCCTCCATCGAGGTGAATGAAGGTTGAAAGCACCCGTCCAAAGCCCTGAAACGCGCCCCGACCATCTCCGCTGGGGGGAACGGCACACGAATGCGCGCGCGCCCTGCCGGCCCGCTCGCCACGACTCCACCGCGCGCAGTTCGCGCGGGCGGGTCACGTGTTTCTTTGGGCGCGAATCGAAGGGAGCATCACATGCGTCGTCATTCGCTCGTTCGTTTCATGGTTTCCGGACTCACGCTCGTCACGGCCATCGGGATTTCCACCGCAGCATTGGCCGATGAGAAGGCGCCCGCGAAGCCGGCTAAGACGTCCACCACGGCTGCAAAGATCGACGAAGGCGCGGCGCCGGTAAACGCCACGCGCCCCGAAGCCGATAAGGTCGACGACGCGAAGGCGACGGAGTCGACGCACAAGAAGATCTCGATCGCCATCAACCCACTCGCCGTCGCCATCGGCCGATACAGCATCCAGGGCGAATACCTTCCGGCGGTGCACCATGCCATTACGCTCAACCCAAACTTCACGAGCGCGCCCGTCAAGGTGACGGTCAACGGCAAAGAGGTCGACGGCGGTTCGCTCACCGGTTTCGGTGGGGAGCTCGGCTATCGGTTCTACACGGGCACGCAGGGCCCCAACGGCTTCTTCGTCGGCCCCTCGCTCCTCTTCTCGTCGTTCTCTCAGAGCGCCCCGTCGGGAGCGACCAACGCGAGCAGCGACTCGTTTACCAGCGTCGGCGGCGCCATCGACATCGGTGGTCAAGGGATCATCGGCCCGGGCATCGTGCTCGGCGGCGGCTTCGGCCTCCAGTACACCACGACGAGCAAGGACATCGCGACGGAGAACCTGAACCTCGCGAGCGCCGTCATCGCCGGCGGTGGCATCCGCCCGCGCTTCCTCGTCCACGCGGGCTACGCGTTCTAAGCGCGGCATGTAGACTCAACGCGTCGGAATCGCGCCGCCCTCGTGGGGTCGGCGCGGTTTCCAATTTTGTTCGGCGTGAGGTCTTTCGGAGCTGCGCTTCGCTGCTTCCGACGTCGCCGAGCTGTTTCCTCAAGCCTCGCGGAGCTACCTGCTCACGCAACGCGCCGCGGAAGCGCGATAGACTCGCGAGTCCTCATGGCTCAGCAGCCCATCCCTCCGTTTCTGCCCGTGAGCGCGCTCTCGGCGGACCTCGACGCGTTCGTCTCCGTGGGTGCCGCTTCGCTCGCGGGATTCGCCGACGCGCGCGCCACCTTCGAATGCACGCTCGCGCACCCGCGCGGCGGGCGCGAGGAGACCGCGACGGGCTTCATGGTGCTCGCCGGCGTGGAGCCGCTCGTCGATGCGCTCGAGCGGTTCAAGCTGAAGACCGACGAGCTCGGTTGGCTCGAGCCGCTCGGCATCCTCGACACCGGTGCCTTCGAGCGCCTCCGAACGATGCGCTTCGCTTGCGACGTCGACGGTCCGCCGGAAGGGACCGTCGTCTTTCCCGGTGAACCGATCCTGTCGATCGAGGGTCCCTTCTGGCAGGCGCAGCTCGTGGCGGCCCTCGTCAAGGGCGCCCTCGCCACGTCGACGACCTTCGCGTCACGCGCGGCGCGGCTGGCGCTCGCCGCCGGCAGCGCAGAGATCATCGAGGGCTATTCGGCGAGCCTGCATCGGCTAGGGGGCAACGCGCTCGCGGGCCGAGCGGCGTTCATCGGCGGCGTGGCCGCCACGACCAACGCGCTCGCGGCGCGGCGATACCGAATCCCCATTCGCACCTCGATGCCCCAGAACCTCGTCCTGGGCGCGCCCGACGCCGAGCGCGCCATCACGGCGCTCTCCAAGACCATGCGCGACCGCCCTTGCCTTCGCCTCGATCCACGCTCGCCGCTAACGTCTTTGGCGATCATCGTCGCGTCGCTCAAGAAGCGCGGCGCGGCGCACTTTGGCAAGAACGACATCGCCCTCGAGATCGCATCGGGCGATCGCATCGAGCTGGCGCGCGCCGCCACAGAGGCCTTCCGCGCCGCGGGCCTCCCAGAGCCAACGCTCGTGTGCTCAGGCGATCTCGACGAGCGACGCATCGCCGAGCTCGTGCAGCGCAAGGCGCGCTATTCGGGCTTCTTGCTGCGCGAGCCCTTCGGCGACGAGGAGCTGTCGGCCCACTACGACTTGGTCGCCGTGGAGCGCGACGGCCAGTGGGCCCCTCGCATTCGCGTCGGCGAATCAGCCACCGACACCAGCGATCCGGGCCGCAAGGTCATCGTGCGCTACGCGGACCGTAGCGGCGCTCCCGTGTGCGACGTCGCGCACGCCACCAAAGAGCGCTTCCTACCGTCGGCCGACATCCGCTTCGTGGAGCGGCACAGCGCTCTCCCTACGCGCCTCGCGGCGCAAGCCATGACGCCCCTCTTTTCGCCGATCATGCGGGCAGGGCTTCGCGTCCAGGCAGCGGAGCCGGCACGCGTCATCCGTGAACGGGCCCTGAAGAACGTCAAGGCGCTCGCCGACCGGTACCGCCGCGCCGGCTGCGAAGCTTATCCCTACGGTCTCACGCCGACGCTCGCCGAGATGAAGACGTCGCTCCTGGAGCAAGCGCGCGGCGTCTGACGCGGCGCCGACGGCAAGAGCCTCCTCGCCCGCCGAACGGCTAGAGGCGGCGCGCCAGCTCTCGAATCGCGCTGGGCTGGGCGCCTTCGTCGAAGAGGAGCGGGAGCACGGTCGTGGGCCGCGGCAACTCCGCGGCGAGCCGCGTGAGGGCCTCCGCTTGGATCCGCTCCCGCGTGGCACGGTTTCGCGACGAGAGGAGGACGGCGCCCACCGGGCTGTCGTCGGAAATTGGCTCCATCGCCTCAAGGGCGCGGCGCTCCTCCATCGAGAAGAGCGGCGGCAACATGCAGTTGACGACGAGGCGCGAGACGGGAATCGAGAGCTCGCCCTCGAGCGCCCGCGCGAGCTCCAAGGTCTCCGTCGCCGGCATCTCCTCGGGCAAGGTCACGAGCACGACGGCGCACTCTTGGGTGTCTTGAAAGAAGCGGTAGGCGCGCTCCGCGTCGCGGCGCAGGAGGCCGCTCTTGGCGACGTCGAGGATCACCTTGGGCACGCGGAGCATGTCGAGGCCGTGCCCCGTCGCCGGCGCGTCGAGGATGACGACGTCATATTTCAGCGAGCCATCGGGCCAGGTCTCGGTCGTGTGCCACCAGGCTTTGCCGAGCATCGTCCACTCGGGCATCCCCGGGACAGCGCGGAAGAAGGCGCGCGCGATTTGGTTGTCGAAGAGCAGCGACGCCAGCGTCTTTGAGCGAAGCACCATGGCGCCGTACTCGTCGAGGGCGCGCTCCGGCTCGATGTTGACCGCCCAAACGTTGGGCAAGACGGGGCGAACCTCGTCGCCGATGCCGTCGGTCCCCAGCATGACGCTGAGCCGCTCCTTCGCGTTGCACATGCAGACGAGGACCCGCTTGCCCCGCTGCGCGAGGGCCAGCGCGGCGGCCGCGCAGGTGGTGGTCTTTCCGACGCCACCCTTGCCGGTGACGAAGAGGAAGCGCTTGCCTTGGAAGTCGTGCATGAACGGAGCGCGAGGGCGCGTCTTCCTTATAGCAAGGGACGAAGGGCAACGGACGCCCGCCTCTCGCCCTCAAAGGTCTTCCCCAAAGCACGGCCCGCTTTGCTATTGCCTTGGCGTGGGATTGTTGGACGGAGGCGCGTCGGGAGGGGTGCGCCTCTTCGCGCTCGGCGGGTTGGGCGAGGTCGGCATGAACTGCCTCGCCCTCGAGCAGGACGGCCGCGTGCTCATCATCGACTGCGGCGTCACATTTGATCACCGTCGCCTCGGCGTCGACGTCATCCACCCGCGCTTCTCGGCGCTCGAGCGTTACCGCGATTCGATCGCCGGCGTCTTCCTCACGCACGGCCACGAAGATCACATCGGCGCGCTGCCCTATTTCCTGAGGCGCCACGATGTCCCCGTCTTCGGGCCGCCGTACGCCATGGCCCTCGTCCGCGCCAAGGCTCGCGAGCATGAGCTGCTCTCGTACGCGACGCTCGTCGACGCTCCCGTCGGTGGCCGTTACGAGGTCGGCCCCTTTCGTGTGCGACCGGTCCGCGTCACCCACTCGATGCCCGACGCGACGGCCCTCGCCATCGAGACGTCGGAGGGCACCGTCGTCCACACCGGCGACTTCAAGATCGACGAGACGCCCCCCGACGGTGAGGCCTTCGACGAGGCGGGCCTCACGGACCTGGGCGATCGCGGCGTAACGCTCTTGCTTTCCGATTCGACCAACATCGACTCGGAGGGCCGCGCTGGAAGCGAGGCCGGCGTCGGCGTGGCGCTGACGGAGGTCGTTCAGGCGGCGCGCGGCGCCGTCGTCGTCGGGCTCTTCGCGTCCAACGTGAGTCGCCTGCGCCTGCTCGGCGAGACCGCCATCAAGACGCGCCGCAAGCTCGTCCTCTTCGGCCGAAGCGTCGAGACCCACGCGCGGGCCGCGAGGAGCACCGGCTACCTCGACTGGCCCAGCGACCTCGTGTTCCCCGCGGAGCGCGTGCGCGAGCTCCCGCGCGAGCAGATCCTCGGCATCGCCACGGGAACGCAGGGCGAAGAGCGCGCGGCCCTCTCCCGAATGGCCTCGGGCGAACACCCGAGCTTCGATCTCTTCCCCGGTGACACCTTCGTCCTCTCGAGCCGCATCATTCCCGGCAGCGAACGCGACGTCTTCGCCCTCATCGAACAGCTCACCGCGCGCGGCGCGCTCGTCGTGACACGTCACGACAACAAGCGCATCCACGTGAGCGGCCACGCCCACAAGGACGAGCAGCGGCGCATGCTTGAGCTCGTCCGACCGAAGGCCTTTGTGCCCGTGCACGGCACCGTCCATCACCTGTCGCGGCACGCGGCGCTGGCCCGAGAAATGGGCGCCGAAGACGTCGTCGTGGCCATGAACGGCGACGTCGTGGAGCTCAAAGGCGGCCGCGCGGCAAGGGCCGGGCAAGTGCCCGTGGGGCGCGTGCACGTGTGGGCCGGGCGCGAGGTCTCGGAGGACACGCTCCGCGAACGAAGCGCCATGGGCGAGCGCGGCGCGCTCTGGCTCGTGGTCGACGCGACGGGCGTTCGGCACGTCGGCTCCTCGGGGCTCGGTGACGCGACCACGATGAAGCCGATCGAAGACGAGCTCCGCGCCGAGGTCTCGGCCGGGCTCGCCGACGCCGCTCATCGACGCGAGCCTGCGGCGCTCGTGGCGGAGACCGCGCGCGTCCTCGCGCGAAGGGTCGTCTTCCGCCGTTTGGGCTACAAGCCCCTCACGAAAGTCGAAGTGGTAGGGTAACCAGGTCATGAGCGAGTCGGCGGCCGCTTACGTTTCGCGTGCGCTCTCGCGGCTCGACGCCGAGGTGCCGGGCTTGCTCTTGCGCGTTCACCGGCAGTCCGACGCGGAGGCCATCCACGACCTTCGCGTCACGGTGCGCCGGATTCGAACGCTGTTGGCCGTGGCTCGGCCGCTTTTTGGTCGCCACTATGTGGACGACATACGGGGAACCTACACGCGTCTCGCGCGGGCCACGGGAGCGCTGCGCGACGAGGAGGTCTTTCGCGCGCTCGTCGACAAACATCGCGCCGCCCTCGCGCCGGAGCTGCAAGAAGCCGCTGAGCGCTTCCTCGGCGCCCGCGAGGAGCGCGAGCGGGCCTTGCGCGCGCGCGCCCTGGAGGAGCTCGCCAAGGACGACGTCTCTCGCGCGCGCGGCACGTTGTCGGCGCTGCTCTCGCTGCCCGTCCGTCCCAAGAAGGACCAGCCGCTGCACGCCTTCGCGCGCAAGGCGGTGCTCCAAGCCATGGGGCGCGTCGACGAGCATCGCGACGCCAAAGACGATGACGCGGCCGGCCTCCACGACCTTCGCATCGCGTACAAGCGCCTTCGCTACACGATGGAGCTGTTCATGCCCGCGCTGCCGCCGGACCTCGTCGCGGGCTACGACCTGTCGGTCCGCTTTCAGAAGCGCCTGGGCGACCTCCACGACCTGGATTTGGCGCTTCTGGAGCTTTCTTCAGCCTCGCGCGACGATTCGGCGCTTGCGGCCGCCTTGACGCCCGTGCTGGTTGCGGCCCGAAGCAAGAAATTGGCGGCTTTTCGTGGCGAGATGTTTCCGACCGTGGCGGATGCCGATTGAGCGGTGGTCAGCTTGACCCCCGTCGCCAGGGCGCGTGATACTCTCCCGCCCCGGCCGAGGAGGATACTCGTGATCGTTTGCCCGAAGTGCGGCAAGGAGAACCAGGACCACTACAAGTTTTGTCTCGGCTGTGGAGCCGAGCTGCCACGCGACGGCGCCAAGCCGTTCGGTGCGCCCCATCCTGCTCCTCCTGCACCAGCTCCTCATCCCGTTGCCGGCCCCGCTCCCGCGGCCTCGGCGGTTCCCGTTCATCCGCTCGCCGCGACGGCAGCGCCGGTGCCGCAAGCATCAGGCGCCCCCGCTCCCTTCGGCGTGGCCGGCCCGTCGGCTGCGCCGGTGACGCAAGCCGCGCCGTGCCCGCAATGCGGGCACATGAACGCCGGCGGCAACGTCTTCTGTGGCTCCTGCGGCTTCCGCCTCACGGGCGCCGCGGCGCGAGCCTCGGCGGCGCCCGCGGCTGCGGCACCGGCCGCCGCCGTGGCGATGTCGGGCGCGGCCACTGTGACGCTGACGGCGCTGCGGGCCGACGGCACCGAGGCAGGAAGCTATGCGCTGCCGAGCGCCAACTTCACCCTCGGACGTGACACCGGCGGCATCTTCGCCGGTGACAGCTACCTCTCGCCGAAGCACGCGTCGTTCCGCCAGTCGGGCAGCCAAGTCTCCGTCAAGGACGAAGGATCGCTCAACGGCGTCTATCGCAAGCTCACGCGCGACGTTCCGGTGGAGATCTTCCCCACCGACGTCTTCCGCATCGGCCAGGAGATCGTGCGCTTTGACGCGCTCCAGCCGCTGCCAGCCTCGCCCGATGGCGTCGAACGCCTCGGCTCACCGTCGCAGGGCTACGTCGGACGCATCGCGCTCGTCATCGGGCGCGACACGACCGGCAACGCCTTCCCCGTGCCCGAGACGGGCGTTCATCTCGGACGCGAGCGCGGCGACGTGCTCTTCCCCGAAGACGGCTACGTCTCCGGCTTGCACTGCCACATCAGCAAGAGCGGCAACAAAATCACGCTCACCGATCTCGGCAGCTCCAACGGCACCTTCCTTCGCCTCCGCGAAGAGGTCGTGCTGCAGAGCGGCGACGTGCTTCTGATGGGCCAGCAGCTCTTCCGCGTGACCCTCTCGTGAAGCCTCTGGTGAAGCCTCTCGGCAAGGCTGCGCGCTCGTGAACGGCCGATGAGCCCGCGCTCCGTTCGCGTGGTGGCGGCGGTCGTCGAACAGGGCGGCCGCTACCTCATCACCCAGCGGCGAGCGACCGCCGTCTTGCCGCTGCTCTGGGAATTTCCTGGTGGAAAGGTCGAAGACGGCGAGGACGACGCCGCAGCGCTCCGCCGCGAGGTGAAGCACCGACTCGGCGCTGACGTCGAGGTGGGGCAGATGATCAGCTACGTGCGCCACCCGTACGAAACGACCATCGTCGATCTGTTCCTCTACGAGTGTCGGCTCGTGAGCGAGACGTTGAGCGCGCAGAACGTGAACGCGTTCATTTGGGTCACGAGCCAAGAGTTCGACCAGTACCCGTTTACGCCCGCCGACGAAGCGTCGATGAACAAGCTGCTGGGCCTCTCGTAGGCACCGACCACGACGATAGCACACTTGCAGAAATTCGTGCTACATAGAGACCGTACTCGGAGAAATGCTCTTTGGGGGTCTGATCGGCGTGGCGAGTGGCGTTCGCCACGCCATCGAGCCCGATCACCTCGCTACCGTTGACGCCTTTGCTGCGCAGGAGCCGGGCACAAAGAGCGCAGTTCGCCTCGCGGCCGCCTGGGGCGCGGGGCACGCCACGACGCTCTTCCTGGTGGGAGGGGCGCTCTTGTTGTCTCGGCGCGAGATGCCGTCGGCCACGCTTGAAGCGCTCGAGCTGGTGGTGGCCGTCACCCTCGTCGCCCTCGGCGCTCACGCGCTGATTCGGCTCCGGCATCGCCGGGAGGCCTCCCGGTCCCATTCCCACGCTCGCGTCGACCTACGTAGACCGATGCTCGTGGGCCTCGTGCACGGACTCGCGGGCAGCGGCCCGCTGACGGTCATCACGCTGGCCTCCGTGGGCGCCGGCGCGCTGGGGCTCCTTTACATGGCGCTCTACGGCACCGGCGCGATGCTCGGAATGGCGGCGCTCGCCGGCCTGTGCGGTGGCCCGCTGGCGCGGCTGGCTCGCAGCCCTCGCGCGCAGGTGGCGCTGATGGCCGTGGCGGGCGGCGCGTCACTGGTGATCGGGCTCTGGTGGGGCGTCCAAGCGCTCGCGCGGCTCGTTTAGGGCGAAACCCGTGGATTCGCGAAAGCCTGGGCGCTTTCGGGAGACACTTCGGGGACCCCTACATCAGGCTACACTGCACCAGTAATTTCATGCGGTTAGATGGCCTGGTTCGAGCTTTGCTCAGTTGACCGCAGATCTAGCCGTGCGATTATGGTGATCCTAGATGATTGCCGTAAGGCGGTAATTTTCTAGAGCCCTCAAGGAGCTCACCCGTTGCGAACCACGACTTCGTTGGGCCTCGCGCTGACTCTTGCAGTCGCGGCGGCCTGCGGCACCACGAGCAACAATGAGCTCGCGCCGGCACCCGATGGCGGCACAGACCTCCCGAGCCCCGTCACGCCGACGGTTCTGCCCGACGGCGCCGTCGTTGCGCCCAAGCCCGTTGGCATTGCCAACTGGGACGACCCGACGGCCATCGCTTGGTTGAACAAGGCGTGCGCCAACTGCCACGGCATCGACGACGCGGGCCAGCAGACCCCGTATTACAGCGCTTGGCCGATGCCCAAGCCGCTCACGCGCGAGTGGCTCGAGACGAGTGACTACACGGCCGCCGCGTACCAGACGATCCTGCACCGCATCGGCAACACGCCAGGGCCGCCGTCGCCGATGCCCGTCGCCGCACCGGCCAACGAGCAGGAGCGCGCCGACCTCGCCGCATCCGTCGACTGGTTCACGCGCCGCGTTCCCTTCTCCGTTATCGACGCGAATCGCCGCTACGGGAACAAGGTCGACACGCAGCAGTTGGTCACGGCGAATTTCCAGTGCAGCAAGGTCATGTCGCTGCGGAAGTTCCTGACGCAGGTGACGCTCGGCTTGTTCGATCGATACCCGACGCCTGCCGAGACCGCCGGGTACAGCGAGTCGGAGCTCTCGGCGCCCGTCAATCGCATCCAGCGCGAGGCCATCGTGGCCAAGCTCGACGCTGACTGGAAGCTCGAAGTCCTCACCACGTCGATGAAGAAGCTCGCGAACGTCATCGGCGGCGCGCCGACGATCGGCAACGTCGCGGGCATCACGGCGCCGCAACAGGCCGACCTGAAGGAGGAGTTCTACCGCCTCATTCTCGGCAACTACGACACCGTGAACTACGCGGACCTCTTCCGCTCCAACACGGTCATGGTGTCGAGCAACACCGCGGCGCTCTACGGTTGCACCGCTCCCGCCGCCGGGACCTGGGCACCATGCCAGCTCGTCCCGCCGCGCAAGACGTTCTTTACCACGCGCGCGTTCCTCGCTTCGCGCCCGTCGTCGTTCCTCATCGAGAACAACAACTACGGACGCGTCGCGCTCATCTTCTTCACGCTCTACGGCGAGAAGCTCTTCGCCGCTACGGCAGGCCCCACCGGTGACGCCATCAGCTTGCCTTCGTGCCTCGAGGGCGACGACATGCGCGCCATCGGCGGCGCTCCGCGGGGCTCGGCGGCCGTCGCGCTCTACGGCGCCGTTTGCCAGGGTTGCCACGTGGCACGCGGACTCGCCGCCGGCTCGGTCTTGTTCCGGCCGTTCTCGCTGAACGGCTCGATCTACGACCTCGCGACGATGGCCACGGCATCGAACCCCGACAAAGAGCAGTGGGACACGTTCTTTGACCGCCCCAACCCGGCGAAACCGACGGAGACGCTGGTGTCGCCCTGGGCCATCGGCACGACCAAGCTCACGCCGGCGTTCATGACGGGGCTCCTCGCGGCGAGCACCGCCGCGCCCAAGTCGTGCGTCGCCACCGGCAACAAGGCCGCTCCGTATGCGGCCGTCGCCGACATCGCGCAACTCGTGGAGGAGTACCTCAAGAACACCACGTCGTTCTCGCGCGGCTTCACGCGCCACGCGCAGCGCGCGTTCATGAATCAATCGGCGGTCACGCTCGAGATGAGCGTGAAGGCGTCGGCAGCCTACGAGGCGGGCAAGCAGAAGCTGCCTGACCTCATGAAGGGCTACTTTCTCTCTGACACGCTCACCTGCGAGGAATAGATGTCGCGAACTCTAAAGTCGTTCTTTCACGCCGCAGCGCTGGCGCAGGTGGCGCTGGTCATGGCGGCCGGATGCAACTCCAACGGCGACGGCGGCACCGGTCCCGTCGACGACGGCACGCGAACCGTCGGGTCGACGCCGCCACCGGTGGGGAGCGTCCCCACGGGTCCCGTCGACGCGGGCACGTTCACGATCGCTTCGCCAAAGCCGAAATTCCAGACCAAGAGCGGGACCCAGCTCTACAACTCGGTGAAGGCCTGCATGGGCGACGGCATGTTGCTCATCACCACGGACATGGTCCAAACGACCAGCGGCGCGGCGAACCCGAACGCCATCCTGCCCAGCTCGTTCGCGGTGAGCACGCTCGAGGGCAAGGACGACATCGTCACGATTCAGCGCGCCGCCTTCGACGGCGACGCCGCTGACTTGCGGCAAGGGACCCGCGCCGACAGCCTCCTTCTGCCCTACGTCACGGCGCAGCGAAACATGGCCAACGTCGTGGGCCGGAGCTGCGCGAACGGCAAGAACGCTGCGCTCTGCGAGTGCGCGACGCCCGAGGCCTCGAAGGCGATGCTCGCCCGCTGCGTCCCGCAGCTCGATCCCGCCTCACCGGAGTTCGCCGCGGCCCGCGCCGCGCTCCAAATCAAGTGCCTGAGCAACAAGAGCGTCGCCATCGCGTCGCTCCTCGCGTCGGCCGCCATCTCGAAACTGCCCTGAGGAGTCCACCCATGCGCTTGTCTCGTAGAAACCTTCTTCTCGGTGCGGCCGCCGGTGGTGCAGCTTCGTTCGTGGGCTTCGAAAGGCGCCCCGCGAGCGGCCTCCTCACGCCCATCTCGGCACGCAACGTGGCGCCGTCGAGCATCGACGCCCACGCGATCCTTCGCGAAGCCATCCGCACGCGAACACGCATCACCTGGGGCGGTTCGCCGGCGCTCGCGGCGCCTGCGCAGGACATCTCGGTCATCACCATCAAGGTGATGAACCACATCCTGCCGGCGCTGATTTTCCGGCTCGGGCAGATCCAAGGGGTCACCGACAACACGGTCGGGCCGCTCTCGTTCTCCAGCTCGGCCTCCGGTCAACAGAGCTCGGGGCAGGTTCGCCTCGCGGGCGCCAAGGACTTCCTTCTCGCGCAGGGCCTCGAGCAAATCGCGCCCGAATCGTTGGCCGCCGGTCGCTACCGCAAGCTGGCGTTCAACAAGTGGTTCGCCAACATCTTGCACACGGGCCGCATCGAGGGCGCGACGGTGGGAACGAGCGTGTTGCCGGCGCCCGTCGACGCGACCGACGTCGGCGACTTCCCGACCACAGTGGCGATCCAAGCGGTCCTCGGCGTCTACCAATCGGTACCGACGAGCAACCACGCCTTCAACAACTGCTGCATCACCGGCTCGCAGGACCCGAAGAAGGGCGGCGACCTCTCGTTCCACATCTCGGAGGAGGCGAGCAACCTCATCCCATCACCGCTCGGCGCCGTTTGCTTCAACATGGGCGCCGGCACCGAGACCGAGAGCGGCTCCCCCGAGAACGCGGTCCTCCGCTCCGACGCGTCGTCGGCGGCCTTTGGCGCGAAGTCCGTCGCGACCTACGTGAGCACGATTCAACAGGCCACGGCCCTCGGCCTCGTTTCGCTCATCGACGACGACCTCGTGCAGGAGTTCGACAAGCTCGCGAGCCCGCCGGTCAACTTCGCGAAGGAGCTGAAGGAGCGCAAGGACAATATCCTGAAGCTATTTGAAAAGCTGAAGGCGGCAGCCGCCATGGAGAGCACCAACGTCACGGTCGCCGACAAACTCGAGCGCGGCTCCGTGCAGACAAAGAACGGCGATGCGACGGCCGTGGCCCGAATGGAGTTTCTTGCACAGTGCAAGTTCGTCCAGGCGGCGCTGGCCATCGACGGCGTGCCGTTCCGCAACTTCAACCTCTTCTGCCACCTCTCGGACATCGACGGCGTGCCCTTCGACACGTCGATCTCCGGCGCCGGCAACGACGGCTTGTCGTACGTCGAGGGCATGCGGCAACTCGCCGTCGGCCTCAACATGTTGGGCAAGGCCATCGACGCGGCGAGCGCGAAGGGCCAGAGCGTCTACGTCGTCGTCGTCTCGGAAGGCGGACGCGACTTCTCGGGCTCCGACAACGACGTCGGTGTTTCGCTGATCTTGGGCCCGACGGGCGCCGGAGCTCTCAAGGACCGGCTCTACGCGCCGGCGGCCTACAACCAGCCGTCGAACGACTTCGTGGCCGACCCAGGCAACGACACGAGCAACTTCTCTCAGGTGGGCGGCAAGCTGACGGGCACCGGCCTCGTCAATCAGCCGGGCAGCGTGATCACCAACGAGGATGGGCTGCCTTCGCAGAGCAACATGGTCGCGACCAACAACCAGGTGCTCATCGGGCTCATTCGACACCTCGAGGGCCGCAAGGGGATCGCCGCATCGAGCACCGCCGGCCTCGGTCGCTACCTAAAGCTGGAGACGGGCTGACCCGGCATTGCGGCCGGCGTGAATCTGAGAAAGGTTGAGGCGTGTTTCGGCGCTTCACCTTCCTCGCGGCGGTAGCCGGGGCACTCTGGCCGGCCTCCGCGAGCGCCGACGGCGTGCGCCTCGTGGCGCACGAGAGCGTGAACGGGGGTCCCGCGTCGACGTTGTCCGTCGATCTCGTGACGCCCACCGAGACGCGAGCGGTGGACTGGCGCGCCTTGTCATCCATGCCGCTCTCGCCGGGGCGCTACAAGCTGCGCCTCGCCTTCGCCGGTGGCGAGGGCCTTCATCTCGAGGTCCCGCCTTGTGCCGGTCGAAACGCTGTTCGACTCGATGGCAAGGCGGTCCAAGGCGGAAAGGGGCCGCTCGTGCTCCCGCTGCCGCCGCGCGCCGAGGCCCACGCGGTCGAGATCGACGTCCGCGTATCAAGCTACGAGCGCCGCATCGCGTGCGGCTACGCGCCCCGCTACGGAGCGAAGTCACCGGCTGACGCCAGCGGCGGCTTCGCGCTCTTGACGTTCCCCAGCTCAGCCCGCGGGGGCGGTCAGGCCGTCGTCTACGTGCCGCGCGGCCTCGATCGCAAGAAGCCCGCGCCGCTGCTCGTGGGGGCGCACCCGTGGGGCGGGGACGCGTGGACCTACGCCGCCTACGCCGAGCTTTTGGCCGCCGCCGACGCGCGCTCGGTCGTGCTCTTGTTCCCGAGCGGGCTCGGCAACTCGCTCTACACGGAAGAGGCTGAGAACGAGGTCGTGCGCGCGATGGACGCGCTCGCGCAGACGCAGCGCATCGACGACACTCGCGTATCGATCTGGGGCGCGTCAATGGGGGGTGCGGGAGCCACGACCATCGGCTTTCATCGGCCCGATCGTTTCGCGGCCGTGGTGAGTCTCTTCGGCGATTCGAAATACGATCTCGGCACCTACGTCCGGCCCATTCTCGTCGACGAGGCGGGCGCGCACCGCGTCAACGCCCTAGACGTCGTCGACAACGCGCGGCACCTCGATGTCTGGCTCATCCACGGTGACGCCGATCGCGTCTCGCCTGTGGCGCAGAGCGCGATGCTCGACGTCGCCCTACGCGAGCGCGGGTTTCGCTCACGCTTCGACAAGGTCGAGAGAGCCGGTCACGATGGGAGCTTGGTGGCGCGCTTCGCGGGAGCGGTCGTCGAGAAGGCCGCGAGCGCACAGAGGCCTCGCGCCCCCTCGCGGGTGACCTTCCGCAGCGTTCGAAGTGGCGACACAGCCGCCTACGGCGTGCGCATCGTCAGGGCTGGCAAGGGCGACGCTTTCATCGACGTTGAGCGCGAAGCCTCGCGCATCGTCATTCGGCGTGCCGTTGGAGTCCGCAGCGTCGAGCTCGGAGCGCCCTTCGCTGCCGGGGCCGACACGGGCCCTGAAAAGAAGCCGTTGCGAGTCGAGCGCGCCGAGGAGGTTCCTGCGAGCGTCGACGTGCGTGTCGTGCCCGAGGCCGCCCCGAGCGCGAGCTCGCCAGAGCGAAGCGCGCCATGAAATACGTTCGCACGCTGGCCACCACAGTCGCGCCGCTGCTCATCCTCGGGACCATGGCTACAGCGCTTCGCATGGGGGCCGAGTCTCCGGGCATGGCCGCCTTCGTTTTGCCAGCGCCGGCTCCAAAGACCGGCGATCGCATCGTCTGGCAGGTCCGCGTGTTGCGCGAGGCGCGCCGCATCCGGGACGCCGCACCTGCCGTTCCCCTCGACGTGGTGGCGCTGGCCCGCGGAACGCGCGCCACGTGGAGCGGCACGACCAACCTGGAGGGCGTCGCGGAAGCGGAGTTGCACTTTGCACAGATCGCCGCCGGCGATCCCGTCGACATCGAAGTTCGAAGTGGGGCAACGCTCCTTGCTAAGGGCGTCGTTGCGGTTCCGGCGGGCGTAGCGCCGAGAGCGGCACCGGCGCTCGTCGCCACGAAGGCCGATGGCCCCCTCTCCATCGTGCTGACGGCGCCCATTGGCGGCGTGCCGCCGGCGCTCGACTCGGCGATCTGGCTGCGCGTCGCGGGCCCAGGCGCCGAAGGAGCGCGCGTCGCGCTGGAGGGCGAGGCCGGACTCGAAATCGCCGTGCCCAGCGTGGTGCCCTGCGCCGGAGGCCGGGTGAAGGTGCCGGTGCGAGCCGGAAGCCACCTGCTCGCGCTCCGCGCGACGGCCACCGCCCAAGACGGCACGGCGAGCTCTTGGTACGGCGCGCTCCCGGTGGTTCCTGGCGGCGACGAGATCGCGATCGAGCCGCCGCGCCCCGCGGCTGGCGCGCCGCTGAGGCTCGTGGTCAAGAGCCCGACGCCCAAGCCGCTCGTGTACATCGAGCTTTACGACGACGTTGGACGCGTCGCCGCCGCGACCAAGGAGCTGACGCCGGTCCCCGGCGCGCCGATGGCGATGCCGACGGCGTCCGTAGACGTGCCTTCCGCAGTCGCGGGGCGCTATTTCGCCGTCGTTTCGAGCCGCGCCGACGGCTTCGTTCAAGGCACGGCGGTGTCGCGCGCCTTCGTCGTCGGCGAAGCGGTCCCCGAGGCCACGGCGACCGGCTGCGACGCCAGCGCGGACCGGCTCCTCTTCGAGCCGCCATCGTTTGCGCGAGGCGTCGCCCTCGATGGCTTCGTGCGCCGCTACGAGGCGGCGCGAGAGACGCGCCGGAGCGGCACGCGGCTCGCCATGTTTTCGCTGACGCTCGGGATCGCGCTCGCGGGACTGATGATCTGGTCGGCGATGAGGCAGCCCAAGCGGAGGGTCGACGAGATGCCCGAAGAGGCGGTCTTGAGGCAAAACACGACGCCGCGTTGGCTTGCGGTGATCATGTTGGCGAGCCTCGCCTGCCTGGCCTACTTGATGCTCGCAGGCTTGGTGCTCTACGCCGGCGATTGAGTCTCGGTGCTCGGGGCCTCAGTCGTCGTAGCGAACGAGGAGCTTGGCCTCCTCCTCGTGATCCACGGCACGAACGAAGTCGATGGGCGCGGCGGCAAAGAGCGTCGCGGCGGCGGCGGACGCACGCTCGCCCTGCCTGAGGCACCATGACGCGTGCTCGACGAGGAGCGCGAGCTCGAGGGCCCGGCCGAGCGTGAGCGCGAAGCGACGGGCGCCGGCCTCGAGCGCCGAAGGGCCGCGCTCGCGGGCGCGCGCGAGCCAGGCTTCAGCCGACGCGACGGCGCCGCTGGCGAGCGACGCAGCGGCTTTGAGCGACGGGTCGGCGTTGGCGACAGCGCGGCTCACCTCGGCGGCCACCACGGAGACCGACGCGTTGCGCGAGAGCGCACGCAAGAGGTCGAGCGAGAGGACGTTCGTCGTCCCCTCCCAAATCGGGAGGACCTGCGCGTCGCGCACGAGCGAAGGCAGCCCTGTGTCTTCGACGTAGCCGGCGCCCCCGAAGGCTTCGACGAGCTCGCTGGCGCCGGCGACCGCTTGTTTGCCGGTGGTGAGCTTCACGATGGGAGAGAGCACGCGCAGCAGCTGCTCTTCCTGCTCATTGATCTCGCGCGCCTCCGCTCTACCGAGGAGCTCCACGAGACGGAACGTGAGCAAGAAGGCGCCCTCGTATTCGGCGTGAACCGCCGCTAGCGTGTCGGCGTGCAGCGGCTTGTCGGCGAGCGGTGCACCGAAGGCAATGCGCTTCTTGGCGTAGTCGCGCGCGAGGGCGAGGCCGCGGCGCATGATCGACACGGCGGCGATCGAGTTCCACGTACGCGTGATGAGCAACATCGGCGTGATGTTCTTCACGCCGTCGGAGAGACCGGCGACGGGCTCCGCCAAGGCACCGTCGAGGGAGAGCTCGGCGGTCGGCACTTGGCGCGTCCCGAGCTTGTCCTTGAGGCGATGGATCGCGATGCCATTGGGCAAGCCGTCGGGTAGCCGCGTCTCGACGTAATAGAGCGCGAGCCCTTTGCCGCCGGGCGGGTTGCCCTCGGGCCTCGCGAGCGTCAGCGCCATCTGCGCGGTCGTCGCGGAGGTGAACCACTTCGTGCCGTAGAGGCGGTGCTGTCCCCCCTCCGCCACGCGCGCCACGGTCTCGGAGAGCGCCACGTCGGAGCCGCCCGTTCGCTCGGTCATCCACTGGCCACTCGTCCAGGCCTGCGCAGGATCACGTGCCGTCAGGCGGGGCACGGCCCGCTCGATGAGCGCACGATGGTTCATTTCGATCAGCGTTCGCGCCGCGCCGTCGGTCATGGCGAGCGGACACGTGTAGACCGCTGTTCCCTGGTCGAAGAGGTACGCGAGCGCGAACTGGTGGACCCGGGAGAAAGCGCCGCTCTTCTTCTCGTAGGCCACACCGACGACGCCGCGCTCGGCGGCGACGCGCGCGGCCTCCTGCCACAGCGGCGAAACCTCGATGCGATCGACGCGCCGACCCCAGGCGTCCCACGAGACGAGTCGCGGCTCGATGGCGTATTCCGTGACGCGGCGCTCGTAGAGAGCGGGAATCAGCGCGCCCATCTGCGCGAGATCGGGGGCGACCTCGAGGAGCGCGTCTTTGGGAAGCACACGCCGCAGGTAGGCCTGAAGCAGGCGATCCGTTACGTAGGCGTCGGCCAGACGGGGCGGCGGCTGGAAAAACATGGCGCCATCCTAGCGCGAACAGGGGGAGTGGAAATTGAGCCCTTGCGCGCGTGGTCTCCTGCGCTAACGCCAGGGTCCGCAGCGCGCGCTGCGTGGCCAAATTGCGACATCCACGAAGTTCGAGGCTCGAAGGGGTGAATAGCTGCTCCCAAAGGCCGTCCGATTCTCGCCCCGCCCAAGGGGAGAGTGGGCCCCCAAGGGGCGTATGCCGTTTCCGAGAAGCAGAGGATTCCATGAAGCTTGGTCTTTTCCCCGTCGCCATCGCCCTCTTCGCCGCAAGCGCCTCGATGGCGTGCGCGAACGCCATCAACACGGGCATCCCCGGCGGAGGCGCTGGCGGTGACGGTGGCGCCGACGCAGCCGCCGCATCGACGGGCGAGTCGGAGAACGATCCGCCGCACGCGCTCGGGATCATCTCCCTCGGAGAAGTGCACACGGCTGGCTCCACCTCCAGTTCCAGCCCTGTCGTCAGCGCTGGCTTCGTCGCCGACGCCGGTGCCGCCGCCGCCGAGGCCTGCGGCAAGACCGTTGACGGCTGCACCATCCTCGCGAAGGCCGACTGCTCGGGCGGCGACGCCGGCTACGGCTACGAGAGCGGCTGCGACGTCGGCGAGGTCTGCACCCTGGACGCAAACTGCAAGTCGGTGTGCAAGGCCGTCCCCGAGTGCAGTCCGTCGTGCGCAGAGGACGAGGAGTGCAAGCTCAGCGGCACCAAGTCCAAGTGCGTCGCCAAGGTGGAGTTCAACGCGGGCGTGATCACGCTGAGCGGCGACGGCGTGTCGAAGACCGTCACGCTGCGGCCTCCCTATTCCTACTCGGCGTCTGGTGACAGCCCGTTCGTTCCCGAGGGCGAGATCCAAATCTCGGCGTCGGGCGCGACGGAAGCCGGCTTCGAGAAGTTCAAGGACACGTTCAAGACGACAACGTTCATCCAGACCTCACCGGCGCTCCACAAGCTCGATCCCGCCGTCGTCTTCGAGGAGACGGGGCCGGTCCCCGTTGGCTGGAAGCCCGGCGCCGACGAAGTTCGTATTACCGTGAGCGGCAACAAGGGCTCCGCTGTCTGCGTCGGCGACGACGCCAGCGGCAAGTTCGACATCACGCGCAAGGTGATTCGGCAGGTCTGGGCCGACGACGGCTCCAGCTATGCGACGCCGTCCCTTTCGATCTCCGTGGGTCGTTCGAAGACCGAGGTCCGCAAGGACAAGAAGACGATGGGCGACATCGCAGACTTGCCCCCCGTCGGCTTCCTGCGGCTCTCCACGATGTCGACCGAGACGTTCACCGTCCAGGGCTGCGCGACAGGACAGAAGCGCTGCGCACCGACCAGTGGCGGCACCGCTGTCTGCACCAACGTCCTCTCGGACCGCTACAACTGCGGACAATGCGGCAAGGTCTGCCCGTCGTCGCAATATTGCTCGAGCGGCACCTGCTACTGAACGAATTGGTGGCTTCTTTGCGGCGATTCGGCGAGGAGCCGTGTTCTCAGCTACCCTTCGGGGGGTGAGGCGCGGCTCCTTCGCGTTGGCGTGGCTCCTGGCCATCGTTTTCGGCTCGTCGGCCGTCGCGGCGCAAGACTTCGACCCGCGCGGGCGGCGCCCCAAACCGGGCCCGGTTCGCCCGCAGCCGGGCCGGAAGCCGACCGACACGCAGCGCGCGCCGCGCCCCGAGGCGCCCAAGAAACCCGACGTCGCGGCGCCCCCCAACGAAGCCGGCCAGATCGATCGGTACACCGCCATCGTGCTCGCGCAGCCGGGCGCAGCGTTCCCGCTGCAGCGCCTCGTGCAGCTTTACCGCGAGCGTGACGGAAACCTCAAAGCGCTCGTCGGCGATTTCGAAGCGCGCGCGAAGCAAGACTCGCCGGCTCGTTACGCGGCGACGGTCGGCCTCGCAGGCATCTACAAGGTCGACGGGCGCGCCGACGAGGCTATCGCGGCCTTCGAGAAGGCGATCCTGCTCAAGGCAACGGACCCGGCGGCGCTCCTCTCGTTGGCGCGACTGCTCCAAGACCGGGCGAACGTGCCGGCGGCACGAGCGCGCTACGAACAGGCGTTGGTCCTTCAGACGGCGACGACTGATCGCGAGCAAACGTTGCGTGCGCTCATGACGTTGTCGCTCGACGCGAAGGACTGGGACGCGGCACGCGGGTACCACGAGAAGCTCGTCAAGTTGCAGCCCGCGAGCCTCTTCGTCCGCGGGGAGCTCGGGCGGGAGCTCTTCACGCGCGGCGAATACGAGCGCGCGGAACGCGAGCTCCTGGAGCTCGTCCAAGCGGCGAGCGGCGACAACCGCGCCCTCGCGCCAGCGCTCAAAGACCTCGGCCGCGCCCAGGCCAAGGCCCTGAAGCGCGAGGCCGCGCTCACGACGCTAAGACGAGCCCTCAAGACGGCCGGCAGCGAGGCCGCCGTGCGGTCCGAGATCTACGAAATCATCACGGAGGTCTACCGAGCCGAGCAGCGACTGCCGGAGCTCGTGAAGGAGCTCGAAGCGGAGCACCCGAGGGACTTCGCGAGGCTCTCGCTCCTAGGCGGCCTCTACGAAGAGACCGGCGACGCGCCGGGCGCCATTAAGACCTACAAGCTCGCGCTTGCCATTCAGCCGAGGCACGTCGACCTGCGCCTCAAGCTCGTGCGCTTGCTCCAATCGCAGGGCGAGCTCGACACCGCGATTCGCGAGTACGAAGGCCTCATTCGCGCCGCGCCCAACAATCCGCAGTTCGTCTTCGAACAGTGCGAAGCTCTCCTTCAGCGGGGCGACCGGCCACGCGCGCTGCGCCTTCTCACGGAGCTTGAGGCGCGCGCCGGGCACGACGAAGACGTTCTCGGTCGCCTCGCCGAATTTTATGGTCGCGTCGGCGAAGGCGAGCGCGCGCTGAAGATCCTCGCGCGCCTCGCTCAGGTGGCGACCAACGATCCGAGCCACCTGGTCGACCTAGGCGCGCGCTATTTCCAAGACGGCAACCACCAGCTCGCCATGCAAACATGGCGACGCATCCTGGTGACCGTGACACCGCGCGCGCGCGCCCTCGCCGCTTTTGGTGAAGTGTTGCTCGAACACGACATGTTGGCCGACGGCTCGCGGCGCTGAAGGAAGCGGTCCAGCTCGAGCGCGACAACGTGCAATACAAGAAGCAACTGGCGGCGGCGCACGAGCGCGCCAAGTCGTACCGTGACGCGCAGGGCCTGTGGACCGAGATCGGCGAACGCGCGCGGAAGCTCGGCGACAAGCTCCTCGCACGCGAGGTCCGCTCGCACCTCGTGACGCTCTGGGCCCTCGAGCGAAGCCTTGAGCATCGAATCCCGAACCTGGCGACGGCGTTTTCGGCGAAGCCGCCGGACCTCGAGGCGGGACGGACCCTCGCGGAGGTGCAGCTCCACCTGCGTCGCCTCGGCGATGCCGAGACCACGTTGCGGCGCCTCGTCGAGCTCGCGCCCGGCGACAGCGACGGGTACCTCGTCTTGGAGCGAGTCCTTTACCAAGCTGGCAAGAAGGCCGACGCCATCGCAGTGCTCGAGAAGCTGCTGGCGGTGGAGCCGAAACGCGCGCGCGAGGTCTATCAGCGCATGGCGCGCTACGCCGCGGAAATCTACCGCGACGACGACGCGGTGAAATACCTCGCTCGCGCCGTCGAGCTCAATCCCGACGACGCCGAAGGACACCGGCACCTCGCCGACATGTACCGCGCGAGGCAGAACGTCGAGCAGGCGATCCTCGAGTACCGCGCGGCCATCTCGAAGAATGAGCGGCTCTTCCTCGCGTATTTCGACTTGGCGGACCTCCTCTTGTCACGCGGGCAAACCGACGAAGCCGACCGGCTCTTCCGCCGCGTCCTTCGCTCGGCGCCCGACGAGGAGCTCGTCTCTCGCGCCGCCCGCCTCTCCATTCAGGTGAACCTCGGCCGCGGTTCGCTCGAGTCGCTGGAGCAAGACTTGCTCCCCATGGCCATCGGGAATCCGCAGAAGCTCATCTATCGACGGCTGCTCATGGAGGTCTACGGGAGCTTGACCTTCGGCCTCGTGGAGCAAGCCAAGAGCGGCGGCGACGCTGAGCGCGACGCCGCGCAAAAGGCGTTGGCGCGCATCGGCGCGCGCGCCATCAAGCCGCTCCTCGACGCTCTCGCATCAAACGAAGCCACTCAGCAACGGACCGCCATCGACGTCCTCTCTCACGTCGAGAACAAGAACGCGGCGCCGGCGCTCTTCGCGTTTGCGACGGGCGACGGTGACCTGGACCTGCGAACGCGGGCGATGGTCGCCTGCGGCATGTTGCGAAGCGCGGTGATGCGACCCAAGCTCGAGGCCTTCCTCCTGCCCGATGGCGCGCGCAGCGAAGAGGCGACGCCGTCGGATCGCGTGGCCGTCGCCGCCGTCTTCGCGCTCGCGAAGCTGGACGACAAGCGCGCCGGGGCTTCGCTGCGCATACTCCTGCGTCGCGGCGGGCCCGAGATGCGCGGCTTCGCCGCGTTGGGCTTGGGGGCGCTCAAGGAGCGCGCGGCCACGCCGGATCTCGTCGCCCTCGCGCGGTCCGTGGAGGTCGGCAGCGTCGCGCGAGCCGCCGCCGCTCAAGCGCTAGGCGAGCTCTCGCCGGAGGGCGAAGCGGCCTCCGTCCTCTTGTCGCTGGCCCAAGGCTCCGACGTCGTGGCGCGACAAGCGGCGCTGGTGGCGCTCGGCCGCGCCGCGGCCGCCAAGGGGGACGGCGGCGCGGGAACGAAGGCCGTCGTGGGCGCGCTCGCGGCGTCGCTCTTCGACGGCCCGCCCGGCGAGGGCGGCCGAAACTCGCTGCCGAAGGCTGCCGCGGCGTCGATGATGTTGCTCGCGTCGCCGGCGAGCGCGAAGAGGTCCCCCGCCGCGCTCGACCTCGTCGACGGTCGCGTCGACCTCGACGGGGTGCTCGCCCGCCTCATTCCAACGGAGTTCACGGCTGCCGAACGCGGGCGCGCCGTGACGCAATTCGGGGACGCCATCGCCGAGGCGGCCAGCGCGGCCCTTCGGACCTCTGGCGAGCGCGCCCTCTTGGTACTCGACGCGCTCTCGAGCGGCGACGGCTCGCTTCGTCCGTTCTTCTCCACGGAGCAGAGCGACGCCCTTGGCGCGGCCCGCGATCGCGCGCGGGCGATGGCCAAGGCGCTTGAGCCGTCGGTCGTCGGGCTCGTGCGACACCCCGAGCCGGCGGTGCGCGCGAAGGCCCTGCAGCTGCTCGCAGGCTCGACCTCCGACGAGGCGACGAGCGTGGTCTTGCGCGCCGCTACCGATCCCAACGAGGGCGTGCAACGCATGGCGCTCGCGGCCGTGGGTCGTCACGCATCGTCAGCGGCGGTGGCGACGTGCACGCGCGTCGTCGAGGGGAGCCCTTCGTGGGCCATTCGCGTCTTGGCCGCCGAAGCGCTGGGGCGCCTGGGGAAGAGCGGGGCTCCGAGCGCCGCGGCCACGCTCGAACGAGCGGCGCGCTCCGACACCTACGCGATCGTGCGCGAGGCCTCGCTGCGCGCGCTTGCCTTCGACGGAAAGACGCAAGAACGGCTGGCCCGCGTGATGGCGTCGTCGGACGCCGAGCCGCGCGTTCGCGAGACGGCCCGTAGCCTCCTCGGCAGGGCGCCGTGACGCGTCCCGAGTTGCTCGCGGGCGTGGCGGTCCTCGCGTCTCTATGGGGATGCCGCGATCTTGAGCGTTGGTCTTCCGGCGACGGACGCTACGAGGGTAGCGTCACCAACGCGTCGTTCGTCCGCGCCGGAATCGCCGAGAGCACGAAGATGTGCCTCACCTTCGACGCGAGCCACCTCGAGGATCGACCTGGCTCACTCACCTCCTCCGACGGGCGCTTCGCCGCCGCTCCCCTCGTGCCCATCGCTCCCTTGGCGCACGATCCGTTGGCGCTGTTGGCCTTTGGGGCGGACCGGAGCAAGAACCTCGTTTTTGCCGTGCGCGCTGAGAGCGACGCTGGCGCGTCCGATGTCCTGGCCATCGTGTCGTTGATGGACTCGGGCGACGCGGAGGTTCGCCTGCTGCGACCGTCGACGACCGACAGCGGCGTCTTCGCTGTCTTCGCGCTCCAGAAGAAAGAGGGGCCCTGCTCCTTTCGGTCGCCGTGATCGTCCTCGGACTCGAATCCTCGTGCGATGAAACGGGTGCCGCCGTCGTTGACGGTGACGGACTCGTGCTCTCCGACGTCGTTCAGAGCCAGGCGGTCCACGCCGAATACGGCGGCATCGTTCCTGAGCTGGCCTCGCGAGACCACACGCGCAACGTGATGCCCGTCGTCGAGCGGGCGCTGGCTGAAGCCCGCGTGAAGGTGGAAGACCTCGACGCCATCGCGGTCACCTGCCGGCCCGGCCTCGTGGGGGCCTTGCTCGTGGGGGTTCAAGCCGCCAAGGGCATGGCCTGGGCGAGCGGAAAGCCACTCGTCGGCGTGGATCATTTGCTCGGCCACTTGCTCGCGGTCTTTCTTCGCCGCGCCGGTGCGCCACCGCCCTCCGTACCGCGGTACCCCTTCGTGGCGCTCTTGGCTTCGGGCGGCCACACGGCCATCTACTCGGTGCACGCGCCCGACGCCGCCGCATGCACCGAGCTCGGTGCCACGCGCGACGACGCCGCCGGCGAGGCTTTCGACAAGGTCGCCAAGCTCTTGGGCCTTGGCTATCCCGGAGGCCCCGTTATCGATCGGCTCGCGGAGCGCGGCGACGCGGCTCGTTTCCGCCTCGAAGCGCCGATGCGTCACACGAAGACCTTCGAGTTCAGCTTCTCGGGCCTAAAGACGCGCGTCGCGCGCGACGTGGAGGCGCGCGGCTTGCCCAAGAGCGAGAGCGAGCTCCAGGATCTCTGCGCCTCGTTTCAAGCCGCCGTCACCGAGGTGTTGTCGGAGAAACTCGTGGCCGCGGCGCTCTCGGAGGGTGCCGTCGACGTCGTGCTCGCCGGCGGCGTGGCCGCCAACCGCGAGCTCCGTGCTCGAACGGCGGCGCTCGCTGCGAAGCACGGCCTCGTGGCCCACGTGCCACCGCCCGCGAGCTGCACCGACAACGCAGCCATGATCGCCTACGCGGGGCTTCAGGCTTTCCTGCGAGGCGAGCGCGACGGGCTCACGCTCAAGGCCACGAGCGCGACCTCGTTGGCGCGGGCGACGCGGAAAGGGCGCGGAAGACGCTAGTACTCGAGGGGCGGGTACAAGCCGCACAAAGTCCCCGGCGCGCGCATCCGAGTGTGGTAACTCGGCGCCATGGCTTTCATCGAAGACTTCAAGAAGTTCGCGTTCAAGGGCAACGTGGTCGATCTCGCCGTGGGCGTGATCATCGGCGGCGCCTTCGGCAAGATCGTCTCGGGCCTCGTCGACAACCTCGTCATGCCGCTCGTGTCCATGGCGCTGCCAGGGGGCAACTGGCGCGAGGCGGCTCACGTCTTGAAGGCGATGCCCGACGCCAAAGACAACGTCGCGCTCAAGTACGGCGCGTTGCTCGGCTCCATCGTCGACTTTTTCGTGGTCGCGCTGGTGCTCTTCCTCGTTGTCTCGAAGATCGTCAACGCGAAGAAGCCGCCGGAGCCGCCGCCGGCCAAGAAGCCGGAAGAGAAGATGATCGAGCTGCTCTCGGAGATTCGCGACGGCCTCAAGCGCTGAGCGCCGCGCTGCGAACGCGCAAGAAGGCCGCGCCTCCTTTTGGAAGCGCGGCCCTTCGTGCTTGCCGCAGGCGTCAGTGCTTGCCGTGTTTGCCGTGGCCGCGCTTGGCGACGGCGCCTGGCTTCGCGTCCTTCTTCTGCGGCGCTTCTTTGCCCGCCGACGGTGACGCGAGGACGATCTCAAGCTGATCGCCCTTGGCCCTCACGAGGTAGTTCGGGACGCCGTCTTTGAAGGTGACCGACAGCTCGGCGCCACCTTGGTCGTTGGCGACCTTGATGGCCCCGATGCGCGCGTCGCGGGCCGCCAGCGGGGCGGCCGGCTCGAGGGAGCGACGACCGGGGATGTGGACCGTGAAGCCCGTCGGTTGCTGCGCCCCTTGGATCTTGTCGATGGCGCCGTCCATCTTGAGACGCAGCAGGTTGCCGCGGCTCACGTGCCCGTTGGCGAAGGGCGTGACCTTGATGGGCTTCTTCGAGGCGCTCTTCGTCTCGTGCACGGCGGACGGGCGCTCGTGGGTCGCGGGTTCGGTCGCGACCGGCGGCGGCATGGCGCCCGGTGCGGGGCCCGACGTGACCTCGATGGGGCCGCTGACGGGAACCGGCGCGGGACCGGGCGGCAGCGCGACGGGCGCGGCGACCGGCGCGGCTGCCGGGTCTGGCGTCGCAGGCGCCGCCGCCGTGTTCGCGGCGGTGGCTTCGGGAGTCGCACTCTTCTTGTTGAGCGCTGCCGCACCGATGGCGATGAGCAAAACGGCGCCGACACCGATCGCGGCGACCTTCTTCTTGTCAGACATGATCCCACCGAGCTGCGCCGTAGCGTGCTCCGTCGGTCCCATGGATTCGCCGCGCACGACTTTGCGGCCCGCCGTGTGGAGGCCTCCGCCGGGCGCCGGCGCCGTCGTGCGCCGGATCGGCGAAGCGTCGCCGCTTCTGCGCGCTTTGGCCTTTTCGACGAGCAGCATCGTCGCGGTCCGGGCGCGCTTGGCGAAACGTTCAAGGGCCGGCGTCACCTTCGACGCGGCGCGGGCCACCGGGCCCTTCATGCGGGCGCTCGCTTCGAGCTCCTCCCGCATCACGTCATCGGCGGCGGAGGACGATCGGGCAGGCGCCTGGACGCCCGGCTGCGGCTCGGAGATCGCCACGTCCGTCTCGTGAGCCGCGTGCTCCTCGCTCACGTTGTAAGCGGCGTGCATCTCGTTGTGGGCCGGATCAACGGGAGTGTCGGTTCCATTGTGTTGCGTGTCGGCCATGGCACTCTCCTCCGCTTCGCAGTCGCGATCGCTCTGTTCGTACTTGAGGGACACAACGAGCTGCGGCACCCGCGAGCTCGGGTCAACTTCGACATCGACGCGATCGATGAGAGCCGGTCGCCGGCTCCCACTCTCCGCGTCTTCAAGGTCGATGTGCTTTCCGACCTGCAAGAACGCGAGGTCGCTGCCGACGGTGAGGGCAGAGCGGTCGGTCCCGCGAACGCGCGCCCGCATCGGCGCGCCGAGGCCGTCGATGTGAAGGCGCACCTTCGCGCCCGGCACGCGCAGACGAGCGCGGTCGGTCATGCGCTCGAGAGCGGCGGCGCTCTCTCGGTCGAGGTCCACGAAGCGGAGGCCGAACTCGCCGCCGCGCCCGGCCTCTTTTTGCCAGACGACCTCACCGGTGGCGACGACGGTCTCGCGCCCCGCTTCAAAGCGGCACGAGAGCGCCTGCCCGACCTCCGGGAGATACGCCGTGCGCAGGTGCATGCCCGTCCCCGAGACGTCGACGGCTTGGGCTTCGAAGGGCGGCCCAAGCTCGCCGCCGACCTCAACGACCCCGTCGAAGGGAATGCGGGTCGTTAGCCGCGCGCGCTTCGCCTCGGCGGCGCCTGCCTCGTTGTCCGCCGTGTGCTGCTCCTCGTTGTGCTCCAGGCTCGACATGGTCGCCTCTCTCCTCGCGGCACCACTCGCGCGCTCGCTCGCGCGATGGGGATCCGGACCGTCTGAGGTTCGAATACGGAGGATGAGCGCGCGGGGCCAAGTTTTGCGCTTGGAGCGGACCCGCGCGAATCGCCCTACGTGATGTCAGCGCGCGGAGCGGCGCGCCTTGACCTTGGTGAGCGAGGTCTTCTTCGCCGTCACCTTCGTCGCCTTCTTCACGCGCTTCGCGGCGCTGCCGGCCTTGCGCGGCGACGGGGCCGCGACCTTTGTCTTCTTCGCCGCCCGCTTCGCCTTCGCCTGACGCTTCTTGGCCTGCGCCTCGAGCCAGGCCCTCGCCCGCTTGATGTAGAGCGCAGCGTTCGGCGTCTTGCAGGCGGTAGCCCCGTGGTCGACATCCACCTTGCCGATACGCGCTGCGGCGCGAGTCGCCAGCTTCGCGAAGGCGGCGTTCCGGATCCCGATGGCGATCAACGCCGCGTTCATGGCGTCCTTGGCGCGATTCGGCGCGCTCCCGATCTCCCGCTCGATGCGGGCGATGAAGGGCTCGAAGAACGCGTCCGTGAGCGACGGATCGCGCGTCAGGAGCGCCAACGCATGCCAGCCGGCGCGCAGGGTCCACTCACCCTTCGACGCGAGCCACTTCTGCGCGATGGTCTTCGCGTGCGGCGACGCCGTCGCGAGCTTCGCGAGGGCGTCGGCGCCGACGTACCAGTCGACCTCCTTCGCCCAGGCGTCGAGCAGCGACGGCGTCATGACGTTCGGGTCGGCGACGCGAGTCGCCAGGAGGCGGGCGTCGGCGTTCTTGCTCTTCCAGAGGGCCGCCGCCAGCTTGGCGTCGCGGCCGAGCTCTCTGGCGAGCCCATCGAGCGTGGCGAAGCCGACGCCGAAGACGTCGCCCTTGGCGCCGTGGCGGCGGTAGACGGCCCGGTTCTGCTCCGTGCCCGCGGCCGCGAGCGTCTTCATCGCTTGGGCGAACGACAAGGTCATGGCATCCGCCAGAATGGCACGATCCGCGCCGTTCTTGCGCCTTTTCAGCGCTTCTAGAAGAAGTACGCGTGCTCCGGATTGCTGGCCAAGGCGAACTCCGCAGCCCCTACCAGCGAGTCGGCATATTGGGGCCGCGACGCAAAGTGCCGTGAGAGCGCGAACGTGCCCGACGACACCTCGTCGCCGGTCGGCGCGCGATGAAAGAAGCGCTGGATCACGACGACGACGAATTGCGCGTTCGTCAGGCCCACCGTGGTCGTCTCGAGCTCGGGCGCGCGCACGAGCTCATGCAGCAGGGTTATGCGGGGCTTGCCCTGGTCGATCTCGAGCGCGTGGAGCACCAACTCGTAGCGCTCCGGCGCCCTCCCGTACGCGAGCTCGTAGGCCCGGCGAACCACATCCGCGACGGTGATGCCCGGTGCGACAACACGCGCGCACGCGGGCGGCAGCGTGTCGACCTCCGGCGCACCCGCTTCGGGGGCCGCGACGCTCGCGGCGCTGGTCTCGCCTGCGGCATCGACGGCGCCCGGGAGCACGGACGTCTGTGTCTCCGGTGGGGGCGCGGGACGTTCGGCCGCGGGCACGTCGTAGGGTAGGTCCGGCAGGGTCTTGCCGGAGCCACACGCAGAGAGAAGCAGTGCCGTCGCGACCGAAACCACCGTCGGAGCCTTCTGCATCGATGCGCTGCGGAGCAACGGGCGCGCCAGGGACCGCGAGATCGAAGCGCGCCTTTTCGCGGCACCTCGCGCGCGCTGCGCCGACGGATGGATCGGCATGGGTCCCATCGGGATCCCCGTCGACCCACGGAACACGATAAAGGCCCGCCATGGGCGCCTGGCGAGCCCTGGTCGGGTTGGGCTCAGAGCGGGATGTTGGTGTGCTTCTTCGGCGGGTTTTGGTCCCGCTTGTCCTTCAGGAGCTCGAGCGCGCGGTGGAGCCGCTGCCGGAGCGTGCGCGGGTAGATCACTTCGTCGACGAAGCCGAGCTCGGCCGCCTTGTAGGGGTTGGCGAACTTTTCTTTGTAGTCCGCAATGAACTTGGCGCGCGTCTTCGCGGGGTCGTCGGCCCTGGCGATCTCACCTTTCCGGATGATGTTGACCGCACCGTCGGGCCCCATCACGGCGATCTCCGCCGTCGGCAGGGCGAGGTTGACGTCGGCGCGAATGTGTTTCGACGCCATGACGTCGTAGGCGCCCCCGTAGGCCTTTCGGAGAATGACGGTGACCTTTGGCACGGTCGCCTCGGCAAAGGCGAAGAGGAGCTTCGCGCCGTGTTTGATGATGCCGCCGTATTCCTGCGCGGTGCCGGGCAAGAAGCCGGGGACGTCGACGAGCGTCACGAGCGGCACGTTGAAGCAGTCGCAGAAGCGCACGAAGCGCGCGCCCTTCATCGACGCGTCGATGTCGAGGACGCCGGCTAAGACGTTCGGCTGGTTCGCGACGATGCCGACGGGCCGACCGCCGACGCGGGCGAAGCCCACGACGAGGTTCGGCGCGTAGTCCGGTTGGATCTCGAAGAAGTTGGCGTCGTCCACGACGGCGCCGATCACGTCTTTGACGTCGTAGGGCTTGTTGGACTCGACGGGGATCATCGTGTCGAGCTCGGGCACCTCACGTGTCGGCGGATCTTGGCTCGGCCGAAGCGGCGGATCTTCCCGGTTGTTGGAGGGTAAGAACGAGAGGAGCTCGCGCACATGAGCGAGGCACGTCCGGTCGTCGGGCGCCGTGAGGTGTGAGACGCCACTCTTGGCCGCGTGGGTGTGGGCGCCGCCGAGATCTTCCTTTGTGACCTCCTCGTTCGTCACGGCCTTGATGACCTCGGGCCCGGTGATGAACATGTAGCTCGTGCCTTCGACCATGAAGATGAAGTCGGTGATGGCCGGCGAATAGACGGCCCCACCGGCGCACGGGCCCATGATGGCGCTGATCTGGGGCACGACACCGCTCGCCATGGTGTTCCGCAAGAAGATGTCTGCGTAGCCGGCGAGCGATTCGACGCCTTCTTGGATGCGCGCCCCGCCCGAGTCATTGAGGCCGATGACCGGCGCGCCGACCTTCATCGCGAGGTCCATGACCTTGCAGATCTTCTGTGCGTACGCGCCCGAAAGAGAGCCGCCGAAGACCGTGAAGTCCTGCGCGAAGACAAAGGCCTTGCGACCGTCAATGGTGCCGTAGCCAGTGATGACGCCGTCACCGAGGACCTTCTGGTCTTCCATCCCGAAGTCGGTGCATCGGTGCGTGACGAAGCGCCCAATCTCGATGAACGACCCCGGGTCGAGCAGCAGGTCAACTCGCTCCCGGGCCGAGAGCTTGCCGGCCTCGTGCTGCTTCTGGATGCGCGCCGCGCCCCCACCTTCGAGGGCCTTTGAGTTGAGCTCATCGAGACGGCGGACGAGCGCTTCTCGCGACGGGGGTGCGGGGATCGACGGCGAGGTTTCAGCCATACCCAGCCTCCTACTAGAACCGGCGCGGCGGTGGAACCACGTCAGCCGATGAGTTTTTCGCCGCGGTCCAGAAAGCTCTTGCGCGACGACGACGGGACGTGTTGCGCGAGGCCCGCGAGGAGTGTGCGCACGTGGACCTTGAGGAGCAGCGGTCCAGTACGAACGGCCGCGAGCTCTTCGGCGAAGACGACCTTGCCGATGGGACCGACGAACTCGACGAACAGCTGACCCAAGGAGCTGATGCGCTTGTCGTCGATTTGATCGGGCATCGACCGATAGGGTTCACTGGTGGGCGGCGGCGCGGAGGGAGAGGGGCGCGCTGGCGCCGCCGGGGCGGCGAGCGCACCGCGGACGACGCGGTCAAGCTCCTTGCGGACCCGGGCCCGGAGATCATCGCCCTGGATGTGTTGCAGCAGCGCCTCGCCAACGGCGAGAGCGACCGACGAGCTCGACATGCCACCATGCGCCTTGATCTGCTCGTCGAGCAGCATCGGCGCTAGCGGTCCCAACTGGCCGGCGAAGAGGCGCACGAGCTCCTCTCGCATCTTCGCCTCTCCGATGGACCGCTCGTTGCTCCCTCGCAACGGCGGCAACGGCGACTTGGCCGCCGGTGACGACGGGCGGTCAGACCGCGACGGCGGTGACGAGCTCGACTCGGGCCCGCGGCCGGGCGCCGCCCTCTGGCTTGGCGTGGAAGGGCGGTCCGTCGAAGCGTCAGGGCTTGAGGAGCGCTCCTTCGACGCCGGCGAGGAGGTCGACGACGGAAACGAGCCTCCCGACGGACGGTCTTTGGGCGCCGCCGCCGCGCCGCCCGACGGCCTCTCGCGCGAGGCCTGAAAGGCGCTCGCCGACGGCGACGGGTCGGCGCCCGAGAGCGAAAGGGCTCGCTGATGGAGGGAGATCTTGAGGGCGAGCCCCTGGAGCGCCACGCGGACGTTGACGAGGTCGGCCTTCGCCTCGCACACGACGATGGCAAAGTGGTTGCCGTAGCGGCGCGCGAGAAGGCGGGCACCGTTCTCGAAGCGCGCCGAGAGCGACGGTCCGTCGCTGTCGCCCATGAGCGACGAGGAGACATCGTAGACGTCGCGCGCAGCCGCTTCGAGTGGCGCCGTATCGCTGCCATCGCGGAGCCACGAGACCAACGGCGCGTGCGCCGCGATGTCGATGACAGCGCAGCCGCGCACCTCGGCGATGCGGGTCAACTTGTCGAGGAGGTCGATCATCGGGGATTGTTCAGGAGCTCGCTCATGGTGCTGAGCGTGCTCTCGAGGTCGCGGACTTCACCGCCGAGGAGCGCGACGACGCGTCTTTGATCGGTCGCGTCCACGAAGGCGCTCGCGCCGCGCCCGACGACGCCAACAGCCGCAACACGACCTAGACGGAGCGAGCGCCCGACGCGGTCGAGGGTGCGGACGGCTCGGTCTACCTTCTGCGCGAGCGCGGACACGTCGTCGCCACCGATGCCCTGCGTGGCCACGCCGCGTTCGTTGATCACGACGGCGGTGCGCAAGTCAGGCACCGTCCACGCGATACGTTGCAGATTCTCCTTGTCCATCGAACGCCGGCGCCCCCTAAGCCTCAGTGCGAGAACAGCAAGTGTACCGCAAGGATGCGTTGGCTCTGCTCGAACGTGCGTCCCCCGCCACTGCGCGGGGGTAAGACGCGGTAGGCGTCGCCCCCACGCTCCTCGTTCAAGCCTTCTTGAGGCGGTCGAGCGCGAGCCGAACGCTGGTCTGGAGGCGGTCGATGGCCCGGGCCAAGGCGCCGATTTCGTCGGAGCGTGACGTCTCGTCGATGCGCGCCCCGACCTCACCGCGGCTGATCTGGTCAGCGACCGACGTAAGGTTTTGAATCGGTCGCGTGAACCATCGCGAGACGATGAGCGACATGAGCGTCACGAGGAACGCGGCGACGGCGAGGAAACGTTCCGCGGCGTCGGTCGTCGCCTGAAGCGACGCGTAGGCCTCCTCCTTGTCCTGCTGCGCGATGATGGTCCAACCGTGCTTCGTCTGGCCGGCGTAGGCGACCACGTCTTTGCCTTGGTCGTTGAACATGACGGGCATCTTGTCGCCGCGGCGAAGCGCCACGTACGCGGGATGCTCGCTCAGATCCTTCTGTTCGGTCGTGTATTCGCTGTTCGGATGCGCGGCGACCTTGCCGTCGCGATCGAGCATGAACGCGTAGCCCGTCTTGCCGAACTTGGCGTTGGCGATCTGCGCCGAGATCATCGTCAACTCGGACGCCGTGGCGAGACCGCCGATGATCGACTGATCCTTGCCCTTGACGGGCACCGCGACGATGAGCGCCGGCAGCTTGGTCGTGCGCGAGATGATGACCTGAATGCCGGTCTGCCCTCGCATGGCGTCGCGGAAGTAGGGACGGTCACCGACCATCAGGAGCTTCGTGTCGTCGCTGCGCACCGTCTGCCAGCCGTCGGAGCCGCGCATGAAGTACGTGGCGCGGAGGTAGTCGTGCGACGCGACGATGGACTCGAGGATCGACTTTCGCGGATCGCCAGCGATGGGCGTCGGGTCTTTCGACTCGCCCTTCTTGTCGTCCTTGGCGTCCGCCTTCTTGGGCTCCTCGGCCTTCTTCTCGACCTTCTTGTCATCCTTGTCGGCGGCCTTGGCGTCGGGCTTCTTGTCGTCTTTGCCGGCGGGCTTGCTGAGGTCGGCCTTCTCCTTGGCCTTCGCGTCGCCGGCGACCATGTCCGGCTGCACCGCGCCCTGCGTCAGCGAGGCGGCGATGTTGTCGACCCAAAGCTCGGTGTAGTTGACGATGGCCGACGACACCTTGCCGAGGCTGTCGTCGATGCTGCGGCTGATGAAGCCAACACCCTGCTGGTACGAGGCGTAGCCAAGCAAGCCGACGGGCGCGAGCGCGATGATCATCATCACGAGCCACAGTCGGGCGAAGATCCCGAAGCGAACCTTCTCTTCCATTTCGCGCCTGCTTCCCCTCAGCTCCCGTCGGGAGCACCAGTCTCGTGTTCACGGCTCGATGTTTGGCGGGGCTACGCCCCGCGAGCCGGCCCAATCTATCCGAGCGAACGACGACGGCGGCACAAATCGAGCGCGCCTTTCCTCAGCGACACCTCAGCCGCGCGCGACGTGACGTTTGTTCATGCGTCGCGTCGGCGTCGCCCTGCCGGTCGCGCGGTCGGTCGCGTCAGGCGCGACGAATGCGAAGCAGCCCCTCTTGCGCCGTGGTGGCCACGAGCTTCCCGTCGGCGCGAAAAATTCTTCCGCGCACGAGGCCCCGCGCGCCCGTCGCGACGGGGCTCTCCATGGCGTAGAGGTGCCAGGCGTCGACGCGCGGCGCTTCGTGAATCCACATCACGTGGTCGAGGCTCGCCGCCTGCACGCCGGGCGTGAGCCACGTAACGCCGTGGGGAAGGAGCGCCGTGCCCAGGAACGCGTAGTCCGTCACGTAGGCCAAGAGGGCCGTGTGCAACGCGGTGTCGTCGGGCAAAGGACCGGCAGCGCGAAACCACAGGAGCCGCGACGGGGGGCGCTTCGTGCCCTCCTCCGCGGGTGACTCCACAGCGCGCACATCGAAGGGTCGTTCGCGGAGCGCGCGCTCGCGCATCTTCGGCGGATAGGTCGCGACGCGGGCGGCGAGTCGCTCGAGCTCCGTCGGCAAAGACTCGGGCGGCGGCGCGGCGGGCATCTCGTCTTGATGAACGAAGCCGGTTTCGGCGCGCTGAAACGACGCCGCGAGGTTGAAGATGGGTCCCGCCGCCTGACTCGCCACCACGCGCCGCGTGGTGAAGGCGCCGCCGTCGCGGATTCGCTCGACGGCGTATTCCACCGACTGCGCCACGTCGCCGCGCTCGAGGAAGTAAGCGTGCAGCGAGTGCATGGCGCGCTCGGTCCCCACGGTTCTCGACGCGGCGAGGACCGCTTGGCCGAGCACCTGACCGCCGTAGACGGTGCCCCAGCCGAGGTCTTCGCTGCGGCCGACGAACCGGTCGCCGGCTCCATCCGCCACGCGAAGGAGCGCGATCAACTCGTCGAGCGGGGTGGTCATGCCGAGCGAAGTGGCGAGAAGTGAACTACCGCTTCTTGATCGACTGGATGAGCATGCGTCCGTCGGACTCTTCCGTGAACGAGAAGTCCACGGAGTCGGCCTCCTTCAGACCATCGAGGACCGACGGCTGCGCGACAGCGAAGGGCATCGTCATGGCCTTCATGTAGCCAGGGATGTCCTCGTGGGCGATCTTCACGGTCTTCTTGCCTTCGCCGAAGGCTTTGATGACCCCCTTGGCCTGGTAGACGTTGGGGCGAGCCGCTGAAGCCGCCGGTCCCGCCGTGTCTGCGGAGGCGTTGCGGTTGCAGCCGAGCGCGGTGAGCGAAAGGCCGATGGCGACGGGTGCGATGACGCGGGCGAACATGGGCCCGACCATAGCAAGAAGGTCACGCGACGGCTCGCCATCCGCGCGCCCTTGCTGGAAATGAATGCGTTTTCGCGCCGGCCGCCACCTTCTCCCGTTCTCGCCGCGGCCGCGGTAGACTAGTCGGACTCATGCGCCCGTCTCAGGTGGTTGCCTATCCCGCTGAGGGCGAAATCCTCGACGGCAAATACCAGGTCCTCCACATGCTCGGCGAGGGCGGGATGGGTGCCGTCGCCAAGGCGCACCACATCCTCCGGCGCGCGCCGGTCGCGCTGAAGTTCATGGCGCCGCACGTGCTGACGATCCCGGGAGCCGTGGAGCGCTTCCTGAACGAAGCCGTCGCCGCGTCACAAATCGAGAACCAGCACGTCGTCACCATCTACGACGTCGGCAAGCTCCAGAGCGGCGCCCCGTATCTCGTCATGGAGTACCTCGAGGGGCGCGACCTTTCGCACCTCATCGAGCACGAAGGCGCGCAAGGCATCGATGTGCCGCGCGCCGTGCACTTCGTGTTGCAGGTGCTTCGGGCGCTTCAAGCGGCGCACGCCGTGGGCATCATCCACCGCGATTTGAAGCCGTCGAACGCCTTCGTCATCAAGAAGGACGGCGAGCGCGACTTCGTGAAGCTCGTCGACTTCGGCATCAGCAAGGTGCAGCAGCCCGGCGCCGCCTCGCTCACGCAGACGAACTCGGCCCTCGGCACGCCGCTCTACATGTCGCCGGAGCAGGCCAAGTCGCCGCGCGACGTCGACCTCCGAAGCGACCTCTACTCGGTCGCGTGCATTCTCTACGAGCTTCTCACGGGGCGGACGCCGCACTTCGCCGAGAGCGGCGAGCTCACGGAGATCCTCTTCAAGCTCTTCACGCAAGACCCGACGCCCATCTCGGACATCCGAAAGGACCTCCCGGAAGGGCTCGCCGAGGTCGTGCACCACGGCCTTGCGCGGGAGCGCGACACGCGGTTTTCCACGGCCCTCGACTTCGCCGAGGCGCTGGCGCCCTACGCCGACGAGCGAAGCCTGACGGTCATTCGCCAGATTCGGGCGGGCATCGAGAAGCGAAGCGAGCCGATCCCCGGCGGCAGCATGCCGGCCCCGATGCCTTCGATGCAGCAAGCGTTCTCGCAGCTCGGCATGCAGCACTCGGCGGTGCAGGTGCAAGTGGTCACAGCCCACAGCCCGGCCATGGCGCAGACGCCGCAAGAGTTCGCGGCGCGAACGCAGGCCTTGCCGAGCAACGTGCCGATGCCGCCGACGCAGCAATCGCCGCAGATGGCTGCGATCGCCGGTACGCAGGCGTCGGGGCCGGGCAACGCGGTCCAGACGGGCATGGGCGTCTCGGCCGACACGGCCGCCGAGAAACCGAAATCGAAGGCGGGCCTCCTGGTGCTCGCGCCCCTGGTTCCGCTGGGCCTCATCGGTGCGCTCGCGTTCGGTGGGTTCAAGATGTTCAGCAAGCCCACCGTCACGAGTGATCCCTCGCCGCCGATGTCGGCGACCACGGTGCTTGCGGCGCAGCCGCCGGTGACCCCGACCGCGGCACCGACGCCGTCGGCTCCGCCGACGGCCGTGACGATGACGACGACACCGGGACCGGCACCGAGCGCGTCGGCGACGGCCAAGACGCCGGGGCCGACGACGTCACCTGGCCATAACCCGAACCCGGTTTCGGGCTCCCGAAGGCCTCCGGTCCAGCAGTAGGTGCCGCGGAGAAATCTCGGGGCGGGGGCGCGTTCCTTCGGTACCATGGGCGCGATGCGTCCGATTGCTCGCTGGCTCTCTCTCGTGGTTTCGCTCAACCTCGCCGTGCCCGTCACGGTGATGCTTCCCAAGGCGGCGTCGGCCCAGGGTAAGAAGCCCAAGACGATTCGCGAGGAGCTGCCCGCAGAGCTCCGCAAGGATTGGGACGCGGCGCTCACGCTCTTCGGCGACGGAAACTTCCGCGGCGCCATCGTGCAGTTCCAGCGCGTCTACGACGCGACGAAGAACCCGCGCATCCTGAAGAACATCGGCCGCGCCTACCAGGACGACAAGAAGGCGGCCAAAGCGGTGGTGTTCTACCAGCGCGCGCTCGCCGAGGGCGCGACGGTGTTGTCACCGGCGGAGGTCGCTGAAATCAACGCGGCGATTACCGACCTCAAGCCGCTCGTGTCGACGATCGAGATCCAAGTCAACGAGCCGGGCTCTGCGGTCACGGTCGACGGCGAAGACGTCGGTCGGTCTCCGCTCGCGAAGGCCGTCGACGTCGCCGTGGGCGATCACGACATCGTGGTCTCGAAGGACGGTTGGCGCGCGCAGACGAGGCGTGTCTCGGTGGCGCGCGGAACGCCGGCCGTCGCGAAGTTCGAGCTCGTGCCCGAGCGGCTCATGACCATGGTGACGGTCACCGGGGCCCCGAAGGGGCGCGGGGCCGAAGGCCAACGTTCGCATCGACGGCGTCGAGATGGGCCCTTCGCCGTTCAAGGGCCAGGTCGAGGTCGGCAAGCGTCACAAGTTCGAGGCCTACGCGCCGAACTACGCGACCGCCGAGCAGAGCCTCGACGTCACGAAGCAAGAGCCGCTCAACATCGTGCTCCGCCTCTCGGAGTCACGCTCCGAAGGCCGCGTGGCGATCATCGCCAGGCCTGCGGGCGCCGTCATCGAGATTGATCAGAAACTGGTGGGCGTCGACAAGTGGGAGGGTGTGCTCCCCTCGGGCGGACACAACGTCACGATCAAGAAGGACGGCTACATCACGTACCAGCAGGAGATCGGCGTCGCCAGCGATCAGGTGCGCACGGTGGAGACCACCCTCCGGCAGGACGTCTCCCGCGGCGCCGTCATCTGGGCCGTGGGCGCCGCTCTTGTGGTCATTGGCGGAAGCGTGACCGCGTTCTTCGTGGCTCGCTCGAAAGACGGCGAGCCGGTCCGGGGCACGGTCACCAACCCGGACAACGGCATCATGCCGACGTGGCTCCGCCGCTGAACGGCGCACCGTCTTCGCCAGATTCGTCAGGTTCGTCAGGAAGGTTGCTCATGAAGCTTCTTAAGGTTCTCGTTGGGACGTCGTTGGTTTGCGCCACCGTGGGTGGGGGGATGGGCTGCTCCAAGGGCGAGCCGGCCACGGAATACGTCGCGGGCTTCAGCACGCAGGTCCAGGTCCCCAAAGAGTTCAAGACGCTCGAGTACAGCGTCCGTGCGTATTCGGCGACGGATCCCGTGGGCGTCGTCACCGATTGTGCACGCGTGGCCGTCATCAACGGCAAGGCGCGCCTCCCGAAGACCCTCGGCGTGCACAAGGCCAACACCGACGCTCCCGCCGTCATGGTGAACGTCGTCGCCTACCGAGCCGAGGAAGCGGAAGTAGCCCTGGCGCGCGGCACCGACTGCGAGTCGGAGACGGGCCTCGGCGAGAGCGACGCCTCGGGCAAGAACCCGCTCGGTGCGCGCATCTTGCGACGCAGCCGGCAGAGCTACCGCAACGGGCGCATCCTCTACTTGCCCATGCCGCTCAAGTACGCGTGTTTCGATCAGAAGTGCCCCGACGACAAGGTCTGCGTCGGTGGCAACTGCGTCGATCCGCAGCGCGACTCGCACATCTTCCACGATTACTCCGCCGAGCTGGCGTTTGGTGACTCGAGCACGTGCTTCTCGCTCGCGCGTTGCCTCACGGACGCCGTCGCGCCCGTGCTCGACGACGCGGCCACGTGCACCTATTCGGTTCCCGGCTCGCTCGAGGGCATGAACGTCCGCGCCATCTTCGAGGGCATGGTCACCGAGGTCTTGGACGTCGACATCACGGCGGCGTCGGTCCCCGGTTTCGCGGAGCTCTCGCCGGAAGAGAAGGCCGCCGTCGAGAAGGACCTCGCCGAGCACCAAGAGGGCTACACGATCACCGGCCCCGGGAAGTTCCGCCTCGCGCCGGGCCTCTGCGAGCTCACCAAGACGAAGGATCCGAAGAAGAAGAAGATCCTCGCCCTCGCCGCGAGCCGCTCCTGCCCGCCCAAGCCGCCGGAGCAGCCGCTGTGCGACGAGAACGGTGACGTGCTCATTCCGGCGCCGAGCAAGCTGCTGGTCTTGCTAGACCGCTCCGCGCCGATGGCGGGGATTCTGTACTCGAATGACCCCACCAAGGATCCGGTCCAGCTCATCTTGAGCCTCTCGCTCGACGACGCAGTCTTCTCGACGACGCAGGTCGGCTTCAAGTGGCTCACCGACGCGGCCGCCGGGGCGAGCGCCTGTTTGCCCGCGGCGAGCTTCGCCGACCGAAACGCGCTCGACGTGAAGTTCGTGCCGGCCTTGCAAGCGCGCGACGCCATCGCCGACCTCGTCGGCAAGGACCGCTCATCGCCGGCGCGCGCCCCCGTTGGCTCCGTCGAGAACGCGCTCAGCGGCGGCGGCGTCTACGACATGCTCGACAAGCTCGATGACAAGGACAAGCTGAACCTTCGCGCGGTCGTGATCCTGACGAACAACCCCGTCGGTGAGTCGTGCAGCAGCGCCAAGACCGGCGCCATCGCCGCGGCCGCTGGCGAGGCGTTCAAGAAGGGCATCCTCACCTACGTGATCCAACTCGGCCAGAAGGGCGACGATCCCACTGCGCCGCCGGCGAACCCGCCGATCAAGCAAGCCGACGACGCGAGCCCGCTTCGCATTGAACGCGTCGCGCAGTGCGAGGCGGTGACCACGGCGGCTGGACGCAAGGAGAACTGCTTCGACGACTCGCGCGGCAAGGGTGGCCCGGCCGCCGAAGCGCTAGGGCGCATCGTCAGCGACCTCTCGAGCTGCCTCTACGATCGCCCCGGCTCGATCACCGACGGCAGCAAGACGACGTTGTCGATCTTGGGTCAACCGGACGTCGTCTTCAACGAGGCCTGCAAGGACGGCGCACCGGTCGACGGGTGGAACTTCGCCGGCGCCCAACAGTCGCTGATCCGGATCTGCGGCGCGCCCTGCGAGACCCTGCGAAACAACTCGCGCAACATCGGCACCGGCAAGCTCGCGTCCGAGTTCATCGCGAAGGTTGACCCAACGATCGCGCTGCCCGCCGCGGCCCCGCTGCCGCCGGTCCTCTTCGTGACGGCGACCCAAAAGAAGAACTGACGCGCGCCGAGGCATAAGCGATCGAGGGCGGCCCTCCAGTGGAGGCCGCCCTCGTTTCGTTTGGGCTTCAATCAGCGGCCGCCGACTCAGGGCCCGAACTGCATGCCGAGGTACGGGCCGAGGAAGAACTGCGTTCCGACCGTGGGCTGGTAGCTCGGGGTCCGAAGGGCGATGGGCGTCGAGCCTTGCTGCGCCGAGTTCACCATGTAGCGGTTCTTGTCGCCCTGGGCGACGACCTCGGTGCCGGCCGATTCGAGCCAGGCCAAGGCGCCGAGCGAGATGGCAACCGAATCCGAGATGCGGACGTGCATCGACACGTCACCGCTGAGGGCCGGACCGACGTACGAGAGCTTGTTGGCCTCCGTTTCGCCGGCGTTGGTCTTGCCGTCGTCGGGCACATAACGGTCGCTGAAGCCCGTGGGGGTCGTGGCCTCTCGTTCAAGGATGAGGACCTTGTAGGCAATGCCCGGACCGGCTGCGAGGCTCAGTCGAACGACCTTCGCGTCGTAGGTGGCGCGAACGCGAAGGGCCGCTACGCCGCCCACGCGATTCACCTTGAACGTTTCCGTTCGGCTTGGGCCGAGGAGCGCGACCTTCGTGGGGTCGGGCTGCACAAATTCGGCCTTTTGTTCCGAGTGGTCGAACAGACCGGCGAGGAACAGCTCGAAGCCGACGGGGAGCCAGGTAAAGCCGACGTAGCCAAACGCTCCGCCACCAAGGGGCCCAGGCGTATCGCAGCTCACCGCGCCGCGTGTCTTGCACGACTCGCCTTCGAGGCTGCTGCCCATCCCGCCGAAGCCCGCCGCGCCGGCAAGACCAAAGCCGCCATAGAGCCCAAAAAACGGCCGCTCTTCCTCGACCTTCACGGCCTGGAGCGATTGCCCCTCGCGGCGCAGCGTGACGGTCTCGGAAACGGCCTGCTTGTCCGCCACGTCGATGGTCTTTTCGAAGGGCATGAAGCCCTCGCGCGTGACCTTCACGAGGTGGGACCCCGATGGGACCTCCGCCGAGTAGGACCCCTCGCCGACGAGCTTGCCGTCGACGTAGACGTTGCCGAGGCCGTCGCCGGTGCGAATCTCGATGCGGCCCGTGGCCGACGTCGCGGTGATCTGCGCCTCGGCGGTCTTGCCGGCGTTCACCTCGATCTTTTGCGTCGTCGAGCCGAGCGTTGCGCTGCGAACGGAGACGTCGTGCGGTCCCGGGGCAGCTCACCTTCCCAGGGAGCGGGGCCCATGTCGACCCCATCGACGATGACACGCACCGCCTGGCCGCCACTCTCTTTGACGACGAGTCGACCGGTCTTCGCTTCTTTGGTGAGGGCGACGTCGACGCTGACGCGGGCGCTCGCCGCGACGTCGATGTTCTTCTCGAAGGCCGCGAACCCGGCCTTGGTCACGCGAACCTTGTGCGGCCCCGTCGCGACACGGACGAGGGCCCGCACGGGGCTCGCGCCGAGCTTGCGATCACCGAGGAAGACCTCGGCGCCGGCCTCGTTGACGAGCACCGTGACGGCGCCGGTCTTCGCCTCGAGCTCCTTCAAGCGCTTTTCGGCGAGCGCCTTGGCGCCGCCGCCCATCGCGTCTTTGTAGGACTTCAAGAACTCGTCGTAGGCCTCGTAGGCCTCGGCCCAGGCCTTGAGCTCGTAGCTCGCGCCGCCTAGTCCGTGCACCGCCTGGGCGCTCGGCGAGGCGGCGTGGGCCGCGCGAAAGTCGGCCTGGGCCTTCGCCCAGTCTTTCGCTTTGACGGCCTTGTCGGCCGACGCCAGGGCCGCCTTCGCATCCCCGGCTTGAGCCAAAACTGGCGCGCTCGCGAGGACGTTCGCGGCCAGGGCGACAACGGCAAGAAGACGAGCGGACGAGCGGAGCTTTGCCACGGCCGCAAGGTACAAGATGCCCGGCTCGCTGCCTACGGCGAGTCTCGCCCAGAAATGAGACCGAGTGCGGCGGTGCGGCGGAGGAAGAGGAGAGGAGAGCAGAGGAGAGCGTCCACGGGCACGGGCACGTTCACGTTTACGGGGAGAGCGAGGCTTCAGGGCGGATCGACGTAGTCCACGAGCTCGCCGCGGAACGTGCGGAGTGTGGTGCGCGAGCCTTCGCGGGCCACGATGTTTTCAGGCAAGAGCGGCACCTTGCCGCGGCCGTCGGGGGTGTCGCAAATGAACTTGGGGAGGGCGATGCCCGTGAGGCGCCCCTGAAGGGTCCCGATGAGCTCAATGCCCTTCGCGAGGGGCGTGCGGAGGTGCCCAGTGCCTTTTACGGGGTCGGCCTGGAGCAGGTAATAAGGCCGCACCCGGGCCCGCACGAGCCCACGGAACAGGGCCTCGAGGACCGCCGCATCGTCGTTGATGCCGCGGAGGAGCACCGTCTGGTTCATCACCGGAAAGCCGGCGTCGGCGAGGCGCGTCACAGCTCGGATCGACTGGGGCGTCAGCTCCTTCGGGTGATTGAAGTGGGTCATGACCCAAAGCGGGTGGTACGGCCGGAGCGCGCGCAGCAGCTCCCCCGTGATGCGCATCGGCAACGTGACCGGAACGCGCGTCGCGAGGCGGATGGTGTCGAGGCTCGGGATGGCCCGGAGCGCGGCGACGATGCGGACGACGCGCGGCGTGGCCATGGCCAACGGATCGCCGCCGCTGACGATGACGTCGCGCACCTCAGGATGGCCGCGAAGGTACGCGAGGGCCGGCTCGAGAGCCGTCTGCGGTGTGGCGCCGCCGCCGCTTCCGACGATGCGCGAGCGCGTGCAAAAGCGGCAATACACGGCGCAGCGATCGGTCGCGAGGAGGAGCGCTCGATCGGGATACCGCTGCACCAAGTGAGGCGCGACCTCGTGAGCGACCTCGCCGAGCGGATCTTCGAGGTCGCCATCGACGCTCTCCCCTTCGGCCGAGTGGGGCACGCATTGAACGCGAACGGGGCAGCGGGGATCGTAGCGGTCGGCGAGACTAAGGTAGTACGGGGTGATCGCCATCGGGAGGCCGGCCGCCTCCGCGCGCTTCGCCCCGGCCATCTCCTCCGGCGTGAGCGCGAGCGCGCGAGACAGATCGGCGGTCGTCGTCACGGCGTTTCGAATCTGCCACTGCCAGTCGCGCGGCGAGCGGCGCGGGCGCGCGCCTTCGGCGCCTCGCTCCCGCGACGGCCCGTCGTCGTTCGTTAGCTGCGGCAGCGAGACCCGCATTCAGTTCCGCCCGGCCTCAACGCTGGCGCCCCCGGCGCCGCTTGTGCCCGCATCCGACGTCATGTCGATCTTCACGGCGGCGAAGGCCGCCTCGTCAATCTGTACCGGGTACTGCTTGCGAAGACTCTCGAGCAGCTCCCCTTCCTTCTTCCGGAGCTCGTCTTGCGCGAGCTTCACGCGGATCGTGCGCTCCGCCTCCTCGAAGCTGCGCTCGCTCGCGTCGACCTTGCCCGAGAACCGCACCACGAAGGTCTTCGTCCCGGAGCGCACCGGCTGCGGGAAGACGTCGCCGACGGCCGCGAGCGAGAAGAGCGCCACACGCACCTCTTCGGGGACACGAGGGTTGGAGCCGCGCGGATCGCCGGGAGGACTGGAGAAGCCCACGTCGCCGGCCAGATCGGCCGGCACGTCAGCGCGCGCCTGCGCGTCGAGCGAGCGGCTTCGCACGAGCTCACCCCAGGTCTCGACGGTCGGCGCCTTCTTGTAGGCGTCGAGCACCGCCTGCGCCGCGGCGTCGTCGCGCAGCGAGACGAGCTGGGCCCGACGACGCTGCGGGTCTTTGTATTCTGCACGATGAGCGTCGAAGTACGCCCGAACTTCGGCCACCGGCAGCTCGGCCGGTGCGCGAGACGATTTTTTCGCCTCGTCGAGCACAGCGTCACGCAGCACTGCGCGCAGCTCTTGGACCGCGATGGGATCCTTGTCGTACCCCTTGGCCAGCGCTTCATCGGCCAGGAGTCGCACGCGGATCATCTCTTCGAGCAGCTCCATGCGGCGCTCTGGCGACTGGTACCGGAGCCGATCGAACTGGTCCATGTGCTCAAGGGACGCCGCGAAGTCGCCGAGCGTAATGGGGCGCTCACCGACCTTCACGATGACGCGTTTTGCCTGCTCGGGCGAAAGGCCCGCCGACGAGGGCGTCGTCGCGCCAAGCCCGGCGTCGGCGCCGGTGACTTTGGGCCCGCGACCGCACCCCGCAAGGGGCGCCCAGGCGAGTGCCGCGAAGAGGAGGAGGTTCGCTCGGACCGGCATAGGACAGGGAATTACTACGGCAGATTGCGGCCGGCCACCCACTTCGCTATGCGAAGGCCTCATGCGCCATCCGGACGACCGCGATCTCACGATTCCTCCCTCGGCCCCCGATCCGGAGCTGGTTTACCGCCGCATCGTCCTCAAACTGAGCGGCGAGGCGCTCTGCGGCTCAACGGGCGGCTTCGGCATCGCGCCGGAGGTCCTGCGGAACGTGGCCGAAGAGCTCGCCGAGGTCCACGCGGTCGGTGTCCAGATCGGCATCGTCGTCGGCGGTGGCAACATCTTCCGCGGCCTGAAGGGCGCCAGCGCCGGCATGGACCGGGCGCAGAGCGACTACATGGGCATGTTGGCGACGGTCATCAACTCGCTGGCCTTGCAAGACGGCCTCGAGAAGTGCGGCGTCCCCTCGCGCGTCATGACGGCCATCGAGATTCGTCAGGTCGCGGAGCCCTACATCAGGCGGCGCGCCGTCCGTCACCTCGAGAAGGGCCGCGTCGTGATCTTCGCTGGCGGGACCGGCAACCCCTATTTTTCGACCGACACGGCGGCGGCGCTCCGCTGCATGGAAATCCATGCGGACGCGCTCTTCAAGGCCACGAAGGTGGAGGGCATCTACAACCGAGACCCGGTGCGCTTTCCCGACGCCGAGATGTACACCCGAATGAGCTTCGATCAGTTCCTCGCCGATCGCATCGGCGTCATGGACTCGACAGCCGCGTCGCTCTGCCGTGACAACGCCATGCCCGTTCGCGTCTTCAAGCTCTCCACGCGCGGCAACATCAAGCGCGTGGTCTTTGGCGAGCCCATCGGCACGATCGTCGAAGATTACCGGTAGCGGCGCGGCTGAGAGCCGTCAGCCCCCGTCAGCCTGCCGCGTCGCGGCCCTGGCTCGCGGAGAGCGAGGCGGCCCGCGCCACGAGCTCGTCGAGATCACCGCTCGCCGTGTCGTGAACGACCGTGAGGTCGACGGCGTCGGCCGCGGCTTCCAGCAGGCCCGGCGCCGCTTCGTCGAGGCGCACCACGACGGCGGCGCCATAGAGGGTGACGGGCCACAAGGGCGCGTACGCGGGGACGAGCGGACAGAGGACGACCTGCACCCCGGACTCGTGCTGGAACGACGTCGGCAGCGCCTGCAGGCTCCCCTCGGCGAGAACGGCGCCGAGCGACGCGAGGCGCGACGGACTCCCAGCGAAGACCACGCGCAGCGTTGACGTGCGCGACGCTTGCGCGACGAATCCCGAGGCCACCAGGTCGTCGTCGTTCTTGGAACCGTCTTTGGGGGGCCGATCGGTCATGACGCGTCCATCGAGCGGGCAATGCGGTCGGCGAGGACCGGATCGGCGGCGTGGACCGCTGCGATGCCTTCGCCGTCGTCGCGGCCGACGCAGCTCCAAGAGCCCGCCTCGCCCACGAGCACCACGCCGTAGACGCCATCGGGCGCCGTCGACGCGTGCACCGACAGCTTTCCGCCGGAGGCGCGCTCGGCGTCGGCCAGCGCTTCGTGGAGCGACGCCGCGGAAGCGCCTAGGTGCATAATGCACGGGCCCGCCCGGAGCGCTTCGTCGGTCGCTTGTCGCGCCAGGGCCGAGAGCCCGCCGAGCGACAAGAGAAGCGGGTAGCAGCCGTAGGCACCGGCGGCCTGCAAGGGGGACGACAAGAGCTCGTCGACCACGGCCGAGAGCGGTTCTGCGCGAGCGACGGCGCGGAAGGGAGAGCTGCGCGCGCGCAAGAGGCGCGCCTTCGCCACGCGAACGAGATCGGCCGCGCCGCGACCGTCTTGCGGCGCCGAAGCCACGCCGGCCAGGCCATCAGGCGCGAGGACGCGGCGCCGGGTAGCGGCCTCCGCGGCGCCCACGCCGGCCAGCACGAAGACCAAGTCTTCGCCGACGCGGCCGACGCAAGCGGTCGCGTCGGTGCGCGACGACTCAGGCGCGCGCTCGCGTCCGTCGTCGGGGACGACCAACACGGAGACCGGCTTGTGGGGTCCGAGCACCGAGAGCGTGCGCTGCAACGCCTCGAAGAGCTCGCGATCGGAGATGACGCGGCGTTCGCTTGGTGCGCGCTCTCCGCGGCTGCCGCGAAGCGCGAGCAGGCCGGCCAAGATGCCTCCGATGGCGAGGGCGCGGCCGCGGGCGTCCTTGTCGCCCCCCTCGATCTCCAACGAGGCGACCCGCGCGTCGATCTCGCCCAAGAGGAGCCGAGGAACGTCGGCCGACGGCGCCGTCACCGGCTCGTTCGCGAAGCGGAGCTCGACGCGCGGACGGACTTCGCGGACCAAGGTCTCGATGGTCAAGAGGGCGGCGCGCACCAACTCTTCTTCACTCAGCAGGGCGCCATCGACCATCCGCTGCACGAGGAGCAACGGCTCGGGCGCGGGGGGCCGGTCGGTGCCGGGCGCGCGGCGCCGAAGGGCCACCGTCTCGGCGACGCGAGCGAGGGCGCCGAGGAGCGCATCGCCGGAGAGCGGCAACGCGACGATCCCGGTCGCGCCAAGACCGAGGGCCGCCCGAAGCGTATTGCCATCGTCAGGGTCAACGGCCACGAGCAGCGCCGCGCCCGGCGTTCGCAGCTCGACCTGCGGAAGGCACGCGAGCGCCGCCGTGCTGCGCCCGTCGGCGAGAACGGCGTCCACGAGCGTCGCCGTGAGGAGCGCGTCGGCTTGGTCCGGCGTCTTGGCGACGAAGACGGTGTGATCAGCCGACGCAATGACGCGCGTGGCGAGCTCCACGAAGGACGACTCTTCGCTCGCGACGAGGACGCGGAGCGGCGTCACGAGAAGACCCCGGAAAAGACGTAGCGTGCCGGTCCTCGCATGCGTGCGCGGCCCCGCTGCATCGTGATGTGGAGCTCACCGCCGGGCAAACGAACCGTGGTCTCGACGCCGCCTTCAACGTCGCCGCGCGCCGTGAGCGCGGCCACAACGGCGCAAGCTCCCGTGCCGCAGGCTTCCGTGAAGCCGACGCCACGCTCCCACACGGTGACGCGAAGGGCGGTGCCTTCACGGCTTACGAGCTCGACGTTCACACCCGCGGGAAACGACGGATGCCGCTCAAGGATGGGCCCGAGGCGTTCAATTCGCGCTCGCTCGTGCACAGCCGCGAGCGGCACGAGGACGGCGTGCGGATTGCCAACGTTGACGTCAACGAGGCGAACGGTCTCGCCGGCGATCTCCACCGAGCGCTCGTCACCAAGGCCCACCTCGCCCATGTCGACGGTGACCTCCGCGGCGGTCGCGTCACCGCGCACGACAACGGGTCGGGCCCCGGCGTCCGTCTCGACCGATCCCTCCAGCGCGGAGGCGCCGCGCTGCCTCGCGAGATGGAGCGCCACGCAGCGCAGACCGTTGCCGCACATCTCGGGCACCGAACCGTCGGCGTTGATGACGCGCATTCGCGCGAGGTGTCCCGCCGCGGAGGGTGGCGACACGACGAGGACACCATCGGCGCCAACGCCACGACGGCGATCGCAGAGCCGCGAGGCGAGGCCGACGTCGAAGGCCTGTGCGTCCGCCAGCGAGACGTCGACCACCACGAAGTCGTTGCCGAGGCCCTCGTATTTCGTGAACGGCAGCGCGAGGGTCATGCTCTCCGTCATGGTAGCCGGCGTCAGCAAGCGTGCGCCAGCCGCGCGCGGAGCTCCTCGAGCGAAAGGCCGACGACGCACACGCGCTTGCGGCGCGCGCTCGCCCCTCGAACCAGCGTGACGTCACGACGGGGGACGCCGAGCGCCTCTGCGAGAAACCGAACGAGCTCCTCGTTCGCCTCCCCCTCCTTTGGAGGCGCCGCGACGGCCACCTCGAGAGCCCCGTCACGCAGGCCGCGGACGGCGCTCTTCTTCGCGCTGGGCTTGGCGAACACCTCGAATTCCACGCCCGCGCCCTTGGCCGTCAGCGTGAGAGCCGAGGCGGCGCTCGCCTCTGCTACCCTGCCGGGCTCACCCATGTCGCGTTTCCGATGGCTCACCGCGGGAGAGTCGCACGGCCCACGTCTCGTGACGATCGTGGAGGGGCTCCCTGCGGGCCTCGCGCTGTCGGCCGACGACATCAACCGTGACTTGGCGCGGCGCCAGGTCGGCTACGGTCGCGGGGGCCGGCAGAAGATCGAACGCGACGCCGTCGCGATCCTCTCGGGCGTGCGGGGCGGCGCCACGCTCGGCTCTCCCGTCGCGCTCAGCGTCGAGAACCGCGACTTCGAGAATTGGCGCGACAAGATGGGCGCCGAGCCCTTCGCTGCCGCGCCCGAGCCGCTGACGCGTCCGCGGCCGGGACACGCCGACCTGGCCGGTGGGCTCAAATACGACCGTCACGATCTGCGCGACGTCCTCGAGCGGGCCAGCGCTCGCGAAACGGCGGCGCGGACGGCGGCGGGAGCCGTCGCACGGACGCTCCTTCAAGCCCTTGGCATCGAGGTCTCGGCTTGGGTCGAGGCCATCGGTGACGTGACGGCCAAGGCGGAGGGCTCGCTCGCGGACATCTCCGCGCGGGCGCTCGCGTCGGAGCTCGCGTGCCCCGACACCGAGGCGGAAGCGCGCATGCGCGCCGCCATCCTGGAGGCATCCCACGCCGGCGACACGCTCGGCGGCTCCTTTGTGGTCGTGGCGCGGGGCGTTCCGGCGGGCCTTGGGAGTCACGTGCACTGGGATCGAAAGCTCGACGGGCGCCTCGCGCAGGCGCTCATGAGCATCCAGGCCATCAAGGCCGTGGCCATCGGCGACGGCGCGTCGGTGGCGACGAAGCGCGGCTCCGAGGTCCATGATCCCATCGCTTACGACGAGACCAAGAGGCGCTTCGTCCGCGGCAGCAACCACGCGGGGGGCCTCGAGGGGGGCGTGACCAACGGCGAGGTGCTCGTGGCGCGCGCGTCGATGAAGCCCATCGCCACGTTGCGGCGCGCCTTGGCGAGCGTCGACGTCGTGACCAAGGAGCCCTTCGACGCAGCCTTCGAACGAAGCGACATTTGCGCCGTCGCGGCTGCGTCGGTGGTCGGCGAGGCCATGGTGTGCCTCGTCCTCGCCGAGGCGGTGCTCGAGAAGTTTGGCGGCGATTCCATGGGCGAGCTGCGGCGAAATTTCACGGGCTACCTCGCCCAACTGACGGAGTATTGATGCAAACGATCGTCATCAGCGGGCCGCCGGGCGTCGGCAAGAGCACGGTTGGCGCCGCCCTAGCGGCCACGCTCGACGTCCCTTTCTTCGACACCGACGAGCGGCTCCGCGAGCAGTCGGGGAAGGCTCCGGGCGAGCTCTTGCGCGAGCGAGGCGAGCCGGCGTTCCGCGCCATGGAGCGCGAGGTCGTCGATACGCTGCTCCGCGACGGGAAGCCGAAGGTCGTGGCCGTGGGCGGCGGGGCGCTGGTCGACCGCGAGCTGCGGCACCGCGTGGTGGACGCGGCGCTCGTGATCTCGTTGAGCGCGCGCACCGAGACGCTTCGCGAGCGCCTCAAAGGCGGTGAGGACCGCCCGCTCTTGGGCGGCGCGGGTGCCTACGGGGATGAGCTTCCGCGCCTCCTCGAGGCGCGACGCTCCGCCTACGCCGAGTGTCACCTCGCCCTCGCCACCGACGACGCGACGCCGAGCGAGCTCGCCGACAGCATCGTGCCGTGGATCAGCCGCTCGCTGGTGGCGATCCCGCTCGGCGAGCGTTCGTACACCGTTGAGATCGTTCGCGGGGACTCTACACGCATCGCCGACCGGCTCGCGACCATGGGGCCGTCGTCGCTCGTCGTCGTGGCCGACGCGCGGGTGCGACGAGCGCAGTTGGCCTACGCGACGGAGATGTTTCGCCCGCTCACGGTGCCGCGGATCGACGTCACGCTGGCGCCCGGCGAGGCGCACAAGACGGTGTCTTCCGTGTCCACCATCTGGGACGCGGCGCTCGGTGCAGGCATCGACCGCGACGCCGTCGTCGTGGGTTTCGGCGGCGGCGTGGTGCTGGATCTGGCTGGATTTGCGGCGGCGACGCTCCTCCGCGGCGTGCGATGGCTCTCCGTGCCAAGCACGACGCTGGCCCTCATCGACGCGTCGGTGGGCGGAAAAACAGGCTTTGATCACCCGGCAGGAAAGAACCTCGTCGGCGCGTTTCATCAGCCGAGCGGCGTCGTCGCCGACTTGGCTCTCCTCAGAACCCTGCCGGCTCGCGAACGGAAGGCGGGGCTGGCCGAGGCGGCGAAGATTGGCCTCTCGTCCGACGCTTCCCTCTTTCTTCGCATGGAAGAGACCGCAGAAGCGCTCGCGGCGGGCGACGAGGACGCGCTCCTCCCGGTCTTGCACGCGGCCATCTCCGCGAAGGCGCGCATCGTGCGAAACGACGAGACCGAGCGGGGCGAACGCGCGCTTTTGAACCTAGGCCACACGGTCGGCCACGCGCTCGAGGCTCACGGCGCCTTCACGCGGTGGCTCCACGGCGAGGCGGTCGCCATCGGGCTTGTGGCTGAGCTTCGCGCCGCCGCGAAGTTGGGCAAGACCGACCCGGCGCTTGCGGGGCGCGTCGCGGCCCTTTTGGGCCGGTTGGACCTCCCGACCGCCGCCAGCCATGCGGATCTGGCAGCCGCTTTGCCTTGGATTGACGCCGACAAGAAGCGCAGGGGCGCACAGGTAAGGTGGCCGGTCGTCTCCGCCGTGGGGGCCGCCTCGGTGGAGCCGGTGGCCCTGAGCGCCCTCAAAGCGGCGCTCCTCTCGGACTGACTTCGCGCGAATTTTGGCTCTCGGCGAACGCAGCCGGTACCCTTCTCCTTGGTGTTGCGTCCCGCCTTTTGTGGCGCGCCGCGCCGGAGGTTCCTCGGATGAAGCGGTTTCTTAACTATGGCGCTGCGCTCGGGTGCGTGAGCGCCGTCTTCGTCGCCTCGTGTGCCCATGACGACAGCACGCTCTTCGTGCTGAGCGTGCAGGCGCCGCCGACGGGTGGCGCCGGACAAGCCGGTTGCCTCTACAAGCCCGACCCGGCCCAGCCGACCCTCGTTTCGGGCACCATCGACGTCGAGTTCCTGGCGGCCTACCGGCCCTTCGTCCTGGTGGGCAACCAGATGATTCAGCAGGGTCGTTCCGAGGCCTTCCGCACGGAGACGTCGCGGATCACGCTTCAGGGGGCCACCGTGACGGTGGAGGACGCCGAGGGCAACCAGCGGGCGAGCTTCACGACGCTGGCGGCCGGCTTCGTCAATCCGTCCGCGGGTACCGTGCCCGGCTATGGCCTGGTGTCGGTCACGCTGATCAATCCGGCGCTCGTCGAGAAGCTCCGCGAGGAGATTCCCATCGGTGAGACCAAGCGCCTCCTCGCGCGCTTCAAGGTCTTCGGGCAGACGCTCGGTGGGCAGAGCATCGAGAGCAACGAATCCCAGTTTCCCATCAACGCCTGCAAGGGCTGCCTGGTTGATTTCCCGCCGGAAGCGGACGACGTCACCACTCCTCAGGTGGATTGCCGCGTCACGGGTGAGGCCACGGCCATTCCGCAGCCTTGCGTAAAGGGGCAGGACGAGCTCATCGACTGCCGCTTGTGCAACACCCTCGACATCTGCGATCCCAACAAGCGTCGGTGACGGCGCGAACCGCTTGGGCGCTTCTTGCGGCCCTCGCGACGACAGTCCCGGCGGCGCGGGCCGCGGCGAGCCCGGAGCTCAGCGGCGGCGCGACCGGCGGCTACGGACTTTCGCTAGGAGATGCGGGCGGCGGGCTTCACCTAGGCCTGCGCGGGGATCTGCTCTTCCTGCGCGAGCGGAACCGGAGCGGCGCACTTGGGCCCTACGTCGAGCTGCTCACGGTGGGCTTTGAACGCGGACTCGCGGGCGCGGGCCTGACAGCGCTCGTGCCGGGCTTCGAAACGCTCGCGATTCTGCCGTCGGCGGGGTTCTTTGGCGCTGCGGGCGACGGCGCTGGCGTCGGCGCCGCGGCGCAGGTCTTCGTGGGCCTTCGCGGTCACAATTTCCACAGCCTCTACACGATGCAGAACGGCCTCTTCGTGGAGGGCCGCTCGACCTTCGGCGACGGCCGACCGCAAGAGCTCCTGTTTGGGGCGCGGGTCGACTTGGGCGTTCTGGCGCTCCCGTTCCTGCTTGTTTGGGGCGCGGCCCGCTAGATGCGTGCATGATGCATGCTACCGGCGCAAACGCAGTGATTGCTCGACAACGGTCCAGGCTTGGGTGTTATCGTTCTCGTCGATGGAGCGTCGGACGGTGCAGCTGCACGTCGGTGGGCAGAGCTACAAGGTCGTCACCTCCGCGGGCGACGAAGAGCTCGGCCGCGTGGCGGGGATCGTGGAGTCGAAGATCCTCGAGCTGACGCCCAAGGGCCGAGCGCCGCAGCCGCAAGCGATCTTGCTCGCCGCGTTGGCGTTGGCCCACGACCTCGAAGAAGAGCGCGGCCGTCGGGAGACGCTCGAACGGCGCACGCGCGATCTCTTGCGACGCGTCCTCTTGCGCATCGATCACGCGCTCGAATCCAGCGACGCCGTCTGACGGAGCGGCCGTGAGCGCTCGGCCGCCGCCACCTGCCCTTCGGCACCTCCGCGAGGAGCTTCGGAGCCTCGCGGGGGCCGGCCTCTTGCGCGAGCGACCTCCCGTCTACCGGGGGCCGCGGCCGTCGTTCTGCAGCAACGACTACCTCGGCCTTGGCGAAGACCCGGGCGGCTTCGAGGGTCCGGGCGGCGCAGGAGCTTCGCGCCTCGTGGTGGGCGAGGCTGACGGCCACCGAGCGCTCGAACGCGAGTTGGTGGATTGGCTGCGCGCCGATGCGGCTTTGACATTCTCGAGCGGCTACGCCGCGAACGTCGGAGCGCTGAGCGCCCTCGCCCAGGCCGGCGACCTCATCGTCAGCGACCGACTGAACCACGCATCGATCATCGACGGGTGTCGGTTGAGCGGTGCGCGCGTGGCGGTCATCGACCACCTCGACGTGGCCGCCATGGAGGAGGTCCTTGTGGCTCGCCGGGAGTCCCGCGCCTGGGTGGTGACCGAGAGCTACTTCAGCATGGATGGTGACGGCCCCGACCTCGCTGCGCTCCGGGCGCTCTGCGATCGGTATAGCGCGGGGCTCATCGTCGACGAGGCCCATGCGCTCGGGGTGCTCGGGCCCGAGGGTCGCGGGCGCACGGCGCAAGCCGGCGTGGAGGCCGACGTGCTCATCGGGACCCTCGGCAAAGCGCTCGGCCGACAAGGCGCGTTCGTCGTTGGGGCCCAGGCGCTCGTCGACTGGCTGTGGAACCGGGCTCGTAGCTTCGTGTTCTCGACGGGCCTCTCGCCTGCGCTTGCGCATTCAGCGGCCCGGTGTGTCCGTCGGGCGCGAGAGGACTCGTCGCTCCGCGAGCGGTGCCTCGAGAACGCCACGACCCTGAGGGCCGCACTGGGGGCACCTCCAGGATTCGGGCCGATCATCCCGCTCGTGCTTGGCGACCCGGCGGTCGCCATCGCGGCGGCGGAGGCGGCGCGCGCCGAGGGCGTCCACGTGCAGGCGATTCGGCCGCCGACGGTGCCGACGGGCACTGCGCGACTCCGCGTTACGGCGAGCGCCCGACACTCCGCCGAGGACGTCGCCGCGGCCGCCGCCGTGCTCAAACGTTTCACGTGAAACACAGGCGTGGCTGGGCGCTGAGCCCAACGATGGCCGCTCAACGCGGGCGTCCGGCGTTCGCGACGGGGCCCACGATCGGCAAAGCGGGAACGTCTCCCGGTCTCCGCCGTGCGCCACGAGGTGCCCAGCGCGTTTCTCAAGAGGGTCCCGCGGTGGCCAACGCCGACGCCTCCACGGGCGCGGCGCGAGACCGCGACGGTGGCCCGGCAGGGGCGGACCGGGCGACGGCGCTCCGGTTCCGGTGGCGCGCCTTGGCCAGCACTCGCCGGGCGCCCGTGGGCTGCGAAGCGCGGCTCGAACGCGAGGCCTCTCGCGCCGCGGCGCAATGAAGTGCGCGGCCGAGCTGCCTCCCGTTGAAGCCGTGCACCTGCAGGTGGGGGACTTGTTGGGAACGCGGGCGCGAGCGGCGCGGGCGCGGATCACGGGATGACGGTCAGCCGGGTCGGGCCCACAGCGGCGCACGGGCTCCGCGGTGCCGCACCGGGGGTGCCGACCGAACCGGGCCACCCCAGTCGAACGCCCGCGCGATCGCGAGCCAAAGCGGGAGGACCCGGGCGGTGGGGGGCAGCGAGGCCGGGCAGCGGGAGGGGGGCGGGGCGGGCCGGGGCGGGCCGGGGCGGAGCGGGCCGGGGGCGGCAGAGTGAACACGGTGCATGCTAACCATCGTCCCCCGCCGCGCCGGCCCGGCCGGCCCCGCGCGCACGGCGCCACCGCCCCCCTCGACCTGCCACCGCCCCCTCGGCGGCGCGCCGTGACCCCACCCGCCAGCATGGCCGCCGCTCACCCCCTCGACGGCGAGCGCCTGTGCGAGTGCAACCTGCGCCGCATGCGCAGCAGGTTCGCCAACACACCCGCTCGGCGCCCAGGCGGTCGCGCCCTAACCATTGAAACTGTGCGTCCAACCCGCGGCGTTGGTCTCTTCGCAGCCTTCGCGACGGGACCACGGGCGGGCACCCGTAGCGCCTCGTTAGGCGCCTTCCGCGCCACCCGTCGCCGCGGGAGATGTTTCACGTGAAACACCTGGCGCGCTGCTCAGGCGCCCTCGCGCCATCCAGACCGATGAAGCGTGCCTAAGAAACTCCACCTCGTGGGTAACGACCACCACCCAACCTCCGCGCGACGCCTCTTCGCCGACGACTCGCTCAAGAAGCGCGACGCCGTCCGAATCAAGCCCGGTCGTCGGCTCGTCCAAGAGGAGCAGCCGCGGCTCGTTGAGGACCGCGCGAGCCACGGCGACGCGCTGCCGCTGACCACGCGACATCGTCCGCACGGGCCGATCCAGAAATGACTCCATGCCGAAACGCGCAGCGACCTTCGCGACCACTTCCGCGTCGAGTCCGTGGAGCGCGGCACACAAGGTCAGATTCTCTCGCGCGCTCAGATCCGCATACACTAGGAGCTCATGTCCCACCCACCCGAGCTGCGCCCTCACATCCTCGCGCGTTGGGCCGAGCGCGCCGAAGTCCACGTCGCCCGCCGTCGGCCGCGTCAGCGTCCCAAGAATCGACAGTATGGTGCTCTTGCCCGAACCGTTCGCCCCGCGAACCACGGTGATGCCGGGGGCCAGCTGAAGCGACACGTTCGTCAGCGCGCGCACGAAGCCGTAGGTCTTCGAGACACCCGAGAGCGTGATCACGTTGGAGGCCGGCGGGGCAGGCATGCGGGGGCGACAGTGCCTCGAGACACCAAACCAGCGCAAGTTGCGCGGCGAGGAACGGCACTCGATCGTGCTACGCTCGCGTCCATGACCGCAGCCGCCGCGGTAATCGCAGACGAGCTGGTCTCGACACTTCAACGCCTTCGAGACGCCGTCGCCATGGCCCTCGAGGGCAAGGAGGAAGCCGTCGAGCTCGCGCTCGTTTCCCTTTTGGCGCGCGGTCACCTGCTCATCGAAGACGTGCCCGGCGTCGGCAAGACCACGCTCGCACGCGCCCTCTCGCGCGCCGTAGGCGGCGATCTGAGACGCGTGCAGTTTACAAGTGATTTGTTGCCGAGCGATCTCCTGGGCGTCTCGGTCTACGACCAGCGGACGAGCGAGTTCGTTCTTCGGCAAGGCCCCATCTTCGGCAACGTCCTCTTGGCCGATGAGATCAATCGCGCGAGCCCCCGCACCCAATCGGCGCTGCTGGAGGCCATGAACGAGGGCCAGGTATCCATCGACGGAAAGACGCTGCCGCTGCCGGAGCCCTTCTTCGTCATCGCCACGCAGAATCCGCAAGATTTCGCCGGAACCTTCCCGCTGCCCGAATCGCAGCTCGACCGCTTTCTGCTCCGCATCCGCATCGGATACCCACCGCCGCAAGTCGAGATGCGGCTCTTGCTCGAGGGGCAAACCGACCGAGCCGGCGACGTCCCCACGGTGCTCACGCCCACGCGCCTCGTGGAGCTGCAACGACAGGTGCTCCGGGTTTCCCTCGACCCGGCCCTCGGCAACTACCTCCAGGCCGTCGTTCAGGCGACGCGCAGCGCCCCGACGCTGTCGCTCGGCGCGTCTCCGCGCGCGGCCATCGCGCTCGCCAACGCCGCGCGTGCTCGCGCCCTGCTCCGCGGGCGCAAGTACTGCCTCGCCGACGACATCCACGATCTCGCGGTGCCGGTCCTCTCGCATCGCATTCGGCTGGCGTCGCAGGCCGACGGCTTCATGCCCTCGCGGGACGAGGCCGAGGGCGCCCTCCGCGAGCTCGTGAACCGCATCCCCGTTCCCTTGTGAGCAACAGAGATGGCTGGATCGCGGCCCGAAAGTCCCTCGCAAGGTGATGCGGCCGCGCCGCGCTCGCTCCTCGCTCGCTTCCGGCGCTTCATCCGGCCGCCGCGCCGGCTGAAGTTCACCCGCGAGGGGAAGTTCTTCGTCGGCATCACGTTGGGCGTTGGCTTCGCCGCCATCAACACCGCCAACAACTTCTCTACCTGCTGCTCGGCATGTTGCTCGCGCTCATCGTCGTGAGCGGCGTCATGAGCGAGCTGTCGCTGCGAGACCTGAGCGTCTTGCGGCGGCTCCCGCAGCGCGCCCAGGTCGGGCGAGCGCACCTCGTTGAAATCGAGGTCTACAACAACAAGGGCCGCGTTCCCTCCTACGCCATCGAGGTTGAAGACCTTCGCGCGGGGCAACCGGCCGACAAGCGGTGCTTCTTCCTGAAGATAAGCCCGCGATCGGCGCAGGTAGCCGCCTACCGTCGAACGCCCACGAAGCGCGGTCGCGACGTTCACGTCGGCTTCCGCATCGCCACACGGTTCCCATTCGGTCTCTTCGAAAAGTCGCGCGAGCTCCAGGCCTCCGGCGAGCTCATCATCTATCCCGCCGTCGAAGCCGTGCAGCTGCCGGTGGCCACCGGAGGCCGCACCGCCCTGGGCGACGGCTCCATGGGCGCCGGGACCAGCGCCGACTTCCTCGGTCTGAAGGCGATGCGCGAAGGCGACGATCCGCGAGACATCTATTGGCGCAAGAGCGCAACCGGCCAGATGGTGATCCGAGAACGCGCCCGGGAAGCTCGGCCCGACGTGACGCTCCCGCTCGAGCTCGAGAGGCCTCGCGAGGCCACCGCCGAGTGGGACGCCCTCTTCGAGCGCAAGATCAAAGACCTCGCGTCCCGCGCCGTCGCGCACCTGAAGCGCGGTGACTCGGTGGCCATCCGCACGCAAGCGGCCATCGCCGCCCGCGCCGATCGGCTTGCCGGCGCCGACCCGATCCTTCGCTACCTCGCCCTGATCCAACCCTCCGAGGCTCGCGCCGAGGGTGGTCGCCCCGTCAAGGCGGCCGAGTAGACACCCATGCGATTCGGTCTCGTTCACCGCCTCATGACCGACGCGCTGGCGGCGCTCGGCGTCTTGGCCGTGGTGAGCACCGCATCGCTCGGCACAGTGACCAACGTGGGGCTCCTCGCGGGCCTCGCTCTGGCCCTCGCGGTCCCCGAGGGTTGGTCGGCGCGACCTTTCATGCGGCACCTCTCGACGGCCGCGCCGCTGGTGCTCTTCCTCGTCGAGGCCGTGCGCCTGCTCGCCGGCGAGTCGGTCCTCGAGGTCGCCGTCGAGTTCGCGGCGATGCTTCAGGTGTTGCGCATCGCGACGCGACGCGGCGCCGCCCACGACCAGCAGATCATCGTCCTGGCGCTCTTGCACCTCGTCGCCGGAACCGTCCTCGGTGGCGGCCTCGCTTACGGGTTGTGTTTTCTCGGCTTCCTCATCGTCGCGCCAGGCGCCCTGGTGCTCAGCCACCTGCGGCGCGAGGTCGAAGGCAACTATCGCCAAGGCGCCCGTGACCGCACAGGCCTCCCCGTCGACGTGCCTCGCATCCTCCGAAGTCGACGCGTCGTGGGCCGCGGATTCTTGGGCGCGACCTGCCTCATCTCCGTTCCCATCTTTCTCTTCACAGCGACGCTCTTCTTGCTCTTCCCGCGCGTGGGACTGTCTCTTCTGCTCCTCAACCACTCGCGCGCGGGTCGCATGGTCGGCTTCTCCGACAAGGTCGACCTAGGGCAGGTCGGTGTATTGCGCAATGATCCCTCCGTGGCACTGCGCTTCGACCTGCCCGACTTGCCTCAGCCTCCTCCCCCACGCATGGTGCTCCGTCTTCGCGGCACGGCCTTCGACGCCTACGACGGCCGTGCCTGGTCTCGAACAAAGACGGACCGCAGCGAGGCCCGCCCGCGACTCGGCTCGTCGGTCTACCCCTTGGCGCGGGACCCGAGCCGAGGCGATCGACGCATCGCCTTCGACTTGGAGCCCATCGACCCGGCGCCCTCGGTGGTGTTCCTGCCTCCGTCGGCCGTCGCCGTTGAGCTGAAGCCCCTCAACCAGACCGTCTTCGGCGACCCGCTGCGTTTGCTCATGGGCCCCGAGGGCGAGCTCCGCTACGCCGGCGCCGACGCGCACGGGCTCCGCTACGACGTCATCCTGGCAAAGGACGGGGAGCGCATCGTCGAGCCCATCGTCGAGCGCGGCCGGTACCTCTCGCTCCCGCCCGACTTGCCCAAGCGTATCCACGCGCTCGCCGAGGAATGGACCCGCGGCGCGACCACCGACTACAAGAAGGCCAAGCTCCTCGAGGAGAAGCTCCGCACCGTCTACCGGTACGACGTCGGCTCTCCCTCTGGCGGGACGCCTCAACCGCTCGACCACTTCCTCTTCGAATCAAAGCGCGGCCACTGCGAGTTCTTCTCGACGGCCATGGCGGTCATGTTACGCGCCGCCGGCGTGCCCTCGCGCAACGTGACGGGGTTCGTGGGCGGGACCTACAACCGCTTCGGTCGCTACTACGCGGTCCGCGAGGGCGACGCCCACTCCTGGGTCGAGGCGTACATCGCCGACGATCCGGCGCGGCCCGGCTGGTTCACGTTCGACCCGACGCCGCCGGCGGCGGCGCAGCCGCTGGTTCCCAATGTGGGCGCCGTCATCTACGTCCGCGACTTGCTCGACGCCATGTCGCAGCGCTGGAACCGATACGTCGTCGGCTACGATCGCCGCGCCCAGTCGCGCATCTTCGACGCCGTCGAACGCCGCTACCACGAGCTCCGGCGGCGCCTCGGCGCCGACCGCGGACCTTGGGAGCGCTGGACGCGCGCGCCCTACCTCGCCGGCACCACGCTCGGCGTCTTGCTCATCGCGTACCTCGTGTGGAAGCGTTGGCGCTCGGCGCCAACGAAAGCGTCGCCGCCGCCGGCGAAGGCCACCTCGCGCGCCCTCGAAGCCGCGACGGCGCTGTACCGCGACCTCGAGACCGCCCTGCTCCTCCACGGCATCGGGCGACCGCCGGCCCTACCGCCGCTCCGGCACGCGGAAGAGCTCGTGGCGCAACGGCACCCGCTGTCGGGCGAGGTCCACGCGCTGACGTCCCAATACTTGGCCGCTCGTTTCGGTGACACCCCGCTCACCGACGACGACGTGAAGCGGTTCGCCGACCGCGTCCGCTCCGTCCGCAGCGCCGAGCTCCCGGAGAGCGCTGCGGGTCCCGGCCTCTAATCGGTCGGGGCCCCCGTGCCGCGCTCTTCGCGTCAGTTGGAGACGCGACCCGCGAACGCCAGCGCGCCGCCCGAGGCGGTGACGACGATGGTGCTGCCGGGCGCGAACTCTCCCGAGAGCACGCGCTTCGCAAGCGGATCCTCAAGGTGGCGCTGGATCGCGCGCTTGAGCGGCCGCGCGCCAAACTGCGGATCCCAGCCGACCTCGCCGAGGAAGTCCTTCGCCGCATCGTTCAGCTCCACGAAGAGCTCGCGACGGGCAAGGCGCTCGGCAAAGCGCTTGAGCTGAATGTCGACGATGCGGCGGAGCTCGTCGCGGCGGAGCCGCTCGAAGACCACGACCTCGTCGAGTCGATTCACGAACTCGGGACGGAACATCTTGCCGATCTCCTCCATCGCGGCTCGTTGCAAGAGCTCCCGCTTGTCGTCCGGCTCGAGGCCGCTCTTCTCCTCGATGGCCGTGAGCGCCTGCGAGCCCACGTTGCTGGTGAGGATGATGACGGTGTTCTTGAAGTCGACGGTGCGGCCCTGGCCGTCGGTGAGGCGACCGTCATCGAGGACCTGCAAGAGCGTGTTCCAGACGTCGGGATGAGCCTTCTCGACCTCGTCGAAGAGCACCACGGCGTAGGGGCGGCGGCGAACCGGTTCGGTGAGTTGCCCGCCCTCTTCGTAGCCGACGTAACCGGGCGGCGCGCCGATGAGCCGAGAGACGGTGTGCTTCTCCATGTACTCGCTCATGTCGAGGCGAATCATGGCGCGCTCGTCATCGAAGAGGAATTCGGCCAAGGCGCGGGCCAGCTCCGTCTTGCCGACTCCCGTCGGACCAAGGAAGAGGAAGCTCCCGATGGGCTTTCGCTCATCGGAGAGGCCCGCGCGAGAGCGGCGCACCGCGTTGGCCACCGCCGTGACGGCCAACTCCTGACCGACGACGCGGCGACGCAACCCCTCTTCCATCTGGAGGAGCTTCTCGGTCTCGCCGGTCAACATCTTGCTCACGGGGATGCCGGTCCACTTCGCGACGATTCCCGCGATGTCTTGATCGGTGACCTCCTCTCGGAGGTACGACGTCTTCTCTTGCACCTTCGCGAGGGCGCGTCGCAGATCTTCCGTCTGCTTCTCCAGCTCCGGCAGCTTGCCGTAGCGAATCTCGGCGGCTTTCCCGAGCTCGCCGGCCCGCTCGGCCTTGTCGGACTCAGCGCGCAGGTCTTCGACCTTGGGCTGGATGGCGCGAATCTGCTCGATGACCTCCTTCTCGCGAAGCCACTGCGCTCGCATGCCGTTGGCCGTCTCCTCCAGCTCGGCGAGCTCGCGCTTAACGACGTCGAGGCGCGCCTTCGAAGCTTGATCGCGCTCCTTCTTCAGCGCTTGCTGCTCGATCTGGAGCTGCGTTAGGCGACGCTGCACGGCGTCGATCTCCGACGGCATGCTGTCGACCTCCATCTTGATCTTGGCCGCCGCTTCGTCGACGAGATCGATGGCCTTGTCGGGCAGGAAGCGCTCCGTCACGTACCGATCGCTGAGCGTCGCCGCGGCCACGATCGCCGAGTCCTGGATGCGGATGCCGTGGTGGACTTCGTAGCGCTCCTTGAGCCCGCGCAGGATCGCGATGGTGTCGAGGACCGACGGCTGCGCCACCACGACCGGTTGAAAGCGCCGCTCAAGCGCCGCGTCCTTCTCGATTCGCTTGCGGTATTCGTCGAGCGTCGTCGCGCCAATGCAGCGGAGCTCGCCGCGCGCCAGCGCCGGCTTCAGCAGGTTGGCCGCGTCCATGGCGCCCTCGGCGGCGCCGGCTCCGACGATCGTGTGGATTTCGTCGATGAAGAGGATGATCTGCCCGGCGGCGCTCTCCACCTCCTTCAAGACAGCCTTGAGTCGGTCTTCAAACTCACCGCGATACTTTGCGCCGGCGACGAGCGCGCCCATGTCGAGCGAGACGACCTTCTTGTCTTTGAGGCTCTCGGGCACGTCGCCGAAGACGATGCGCTGCGCGATGCCCTCGACGATGGCCGTCTTGCCGACGCCCGGCTCTCCGATAAGGACCGGGTTGTTCTTCGTGCGTCGCGACAGCACCTGCATGACGCGACGAATCTCCTCGTCGCGTCCGACCACCGGGTCGCTCTTGCCCTTCCGCGCTTGCTCGGTCAGGTCGCGGCAATACTTCTCGAGCGCCTGAAACGTCGTCTCGGGATCCTTCGAGGTCACACGCTGCGACCCGCGCACGGCGGACAAGGCTCGCAGGAGCTTTTCGTAGCTCACGCCGCCGCTCTGCTCGAAGAGGCCTTGGCACTCGCGGTCGTGCTTCGCCATGGCGAGGACGTAGTGCTCGACGGACACGAAGTCGTCCTTCAGCGTCTTCGCTTCGTCCTCTGCCTTGCGCATGATCTCGAGGACGCGACGCGACATGCCCGGTTCGGCGCCACCGGTCACCTTGGGCAGGCCGTCGATGCGCTTCTGCGCCAGGGCGCGAACGGCGCTCAGATCGCCGCCGGCCTTCTGAAGGAGCGGCCCGCCGACGCCGCCTTCTTGATCGAGAAGCGCCACGAGGACGTGCTCCGGCACAAGCTCTGGGTTTCCGTTGCGGCTCGCCAGGTCGACGCCTTGCCGGAATGCCGCTTGGCTGTTGGTGGTCATACGGTCAGGTCGCATGGGTACGGCTCCCTACGAAAAACGTGGGCTACGAAATGTGGTCGTCGGCGCTTGCGCACCGGCCCAACCGGGTTCGGTCGCGGCGAGCAGGCCGCTCGCTGACCCACGCCAAGGTAAATCGCCGAAGAGCCGGCGCAAGGGCGCGGAGCTTGCAGTCGCGGCGATCCCATCCCCCGGCTCGCGGCTCGTGGCGCGCCGTTGGGCCACGAAGGCGCCCCGACGCCCACTTAGAAGGGGACGCAGCGCCCGTCGCGATTGGACCAAAGCTGCGTGAGGCGATAGCCGCCGATCGGCGTCGGCACGTCTTGGTTGCAGAGATCGGCGATCTCGCCGACGCCGACGTTCTGATCGCGGTCGCTCATCCAGCCGGTCCCAACGACCGGGTCGGTGGCCATCTCCGCGAGCTCGTGCGAGACCGCTCGGGGACTCTGCCCGAGGTCGCACGGCGGAAACACCGCGTACGGCTCGAGGCCCGTGTGGCGGTGGTAGGCGCCGACGTCGACGCACGACTTCCACACCTTGGTCCCCCGATTGCCAAACGAGACGGCCGTGCCCTTCGGCAAGAAGAACAAGTAGGCGTCCGCTGGGGGAACGATCGACGCGCCGCTCTTCGGATGAAGCAGCAGCTTGATCTGCGCCTCGAGCGCCTCGACGCTGACGAGCGGCTCCGCCGCCATGGCGCCGGCAAACGCGAGCGCTTTGGGGATGCGCTGCGCGCCCGCGAGCCGGCCTGGCCCGACGCCATATTGAGCGAGAGTCTCCCAGTAGGCCGCGCCGCTCGTGAGCGTGAAGGCGACGAGCGCGTCGCGTTCGGCCTGCTGGGCGCTCGACGCTCCACCCTCCGATACGTCGCCCACGTGGACGACACGAACCGTCATCTTCGCGAGGACGGGCCCGCCGTGGTTGGTCACGCGCGTGGTCGCGATCGGCTGCTCCTGCTTCGCGTAAACGGGCGCCGGCGGTGGCTCCACGCCGCGCGCCACGAGCTTCGCCTGTTCGTCACGAGACTCGTCGTCGACCTGGCCGCTGCAGGCGATAACCGACATCATCGTGGCGATCACCCAGCGCACACCCTCGATGCAAGCATCTCCCGGGCCGAAGGTGAAGTCTGCGAATAGGCGCACACAAGGCGCTCTGGGCGCCTCGAAATGCGCGACGCCATTCTGATTCCGCGAAGGCCGATCGCGCGGCGCCGCGGGAAAGCGTCACGAATCTGACGCCACCGGGCCGTTGCGCCTAACGTCCCACACTGCGACCCGGGCGGGTCGCGCCTCGCTCAGATGTCGAGGTTCTTCACGCTGAGCGCGTTGTCTTCGATGAACTGGCGGCGGGGCTCCACCTGATCGCCCATAAGGACACTGAAGATTTGGTCGGTCTGCACCGCGTCGTCGAGGCGCACCTGCAGCATCACGCGGGCATCGGGGTTGAGGGTCGTCTCCCAGAGCTGCTCGGGGTTCATCTCGCCGAGACCCTTGTACCGTTGGATCTGCGTGCTCTTGCGGCCGCGCGCGTCGATGAAATCCCACACAGCGTCGGCGTCGGCGAGCTCCGTTTCCTTCGCGTCGCTGTCGTCTTCGTCGTCGCGCTTGCGAATCGTCTTCGCAAAGTAGGGTGCCGGACCCAAGGACCGGACATCTTGCTCGATGGCGTAGAGCTCCTCGTATTCGGCCGACTCGACGAGCGCCCAGTCGATGACCGTGGGGCGGGCGTTGGAGCCGGGGCGCGGTACGACGCGGATCGTCGCGGCGCCATGTTCGACCTCCCAGCCGACGTCGAGCGAGATCGGCGCGCAGTCGGGGTAACGCTTCTCGAGGTACGCCTTCAAGAGCGGCGTGGCGGCCTCGACGCGCTTACGCTCGCGGAGCTCGTTCTTGCCGAGGCCCGTCGCGCGGAGGGCCGCCGCGACGATCTTCGCGTCGGCTCGGCGATCGATCTTCGACAGCGCGCGGCGGAACATGCGCAGGCGCTCGGCCAAGCGGAGCAGCGGCTCCCCCGACAGCGTGGGCCCCTTGGAGGCGCGGAGCGCGAGCCCCTCGACGCCGTGCTCCAAGAAGAAGCGATCGAGCGCCGGCTGATCCTTCAGGTAGATGTCCTTCTTGCCGCGCCGGACTCGATAGAGCGGCGGCTGCGCAATGTAGAGGTATCCGCGCTCGATGATCTGCGGCATCTGACGGTAGAAGAACGTCAGGAGCAGCGTGCGAATGTGGCTGCCGTCGACGTCGGCGTCGGTCATCAGGACGATCTGGTGGTAGCGGAGCTTGTCGATGTCGAAGCTGCCTTCGCCGATGCCGCAGCCGAGCGCTTGGATGAGCGTCCCGATTTCCGCCGACGAGAGCATCTTGTCGAGGCGCGCCCGCTCCACGTTGAGGATCTTGCCCTTGAGCGGGAGGATCGCTTGGAACTTCCGATCGCGACCCTGCTTGGCCGAGCCACCGGCGCTGTCTCCCTCAACGATGTAGAGCTCCGCTTGTTGCGGATCTCGCGTTTGGCAATCAGCGAGCTTGCCCGACAGGCTCGTGAAATCCATCTGGCCCTTGCGAACGACCTCGCGAGCCTTGCGGGCGGCCTCGCGCGCCTTCGCGGCGATGACGGCCTTCTCCATGATCTTGCGTGCCGTCTGCGGGTTCTCCTCGAAGAACCGTCCGAGCCGCTCACCGACCACGTTCTCGACGATGCCCTTCACCTCGCTCGAGACGAGCTTCGACTTCGTCTGCGAATCGAACGACGGGTCGGGGTGCTTCACGCTGATGACGGCCGTGAGGCCTTCGCGGATGTCTTCGCCGGAGAGGCCGCTCTTCACGTCCTTGAAGAGCGAGTGCGACTGCCCGTAGGCGTTGAAGACGCGCGTCAGCGCGGCTCGCAAGCCCGTGAGGTGCGTGCCGCCGTCCTTGTTGTTGACGTTGTTCGTGTAGCAGAACACCTGCTCGCTGAAGCTCGAGTTCCACTGGAGCGCGAGCTCCACCTGAATGGCGGCGCTGGCGCCCTCGGGAGTGTGCTCGGCGTTGATGTTCACGACCTGATCGTGCACCGGCTCCTTGGCCTTGTTGAGCAGCTCGACGAACTCGGCGATGCCGCCGCCGTAGGAGAAGAGATCCTGACGCGGCTTGCCGGCGGTCACCTCTCGCTCGTCGGTCAGGGTGATCTGGAAGCCGGCGTTCAAGAACGCGAGCTCGCGAAGGCGACTCGCGAGGATGTCGTATTGAAACTCGGTGATGGTGAAGATGTCGTGATCGGGCTTGAAGCTAACCTTCGTGCCGGTCTTGTCGCTGTCGCCGATGCGCTCGAGGGGAGCGACGGGGACGCCGCAGCGAAACTCCTGAAAGTGAACGTGCCCTTCGCGCTTGATCTCGAGCTTGAGCCACTCGGAGACGGCGTTGACGGCGCTGACGCCGACGCCGTGGAGGCCGGCGGAGACCTTGTAGCTCGAGTGGTCGAACTTTCCGCCGGCGTGGAGCTTCGTCATGACGAGCTCCGCGGCGCTGATGTCGCGACCGAGTTTGCGCGACTCCTCGAGGTGCTTGCCGACGGGAATGCCGCGGCCGTTGTCTTCGACGGTGAGCGAGCCGTCGAAGTGCACCGTCACGTCCATGCGCGAACAGAATCCGCCGAGGTGCTCGTCGACGGCGTTGTCGACGGCTTCCCATACGAGGTGATGAAGGCCCGAGCCATCGTGCACGTCGCCGATGTACATGCCCGGCCGCTTGCGAACGGCTTCGAGGCCTTCGAGCACCGTGATGCTGTCGCTGCCGTAGCTCGACGTGGTGGGGGCGTTCGTCTGGGGAGTTTCGATGGGCTCTGTCATGGGGGCTCGGTGATGCGAAGCCGTCGGAAACGTGCGCGGAAAGTCACGCTTCGAAGGAGCCGCGGAGCATACCCGAAGCCCCCCCTCGAGGCCACCCCCAAGGCCCTCTAATTAGGCTTTGATTTCAGGTATTTACTGCCGTCGCGATGGCGCCCTCGCGGACGGTCCAATCGCGCCGCGTTTCGTCGCCAAAGGAGAGACCTTCGGCGTCTCCGAGGACGATGAGCTCCGGCCGCGTCGTCGTCAAAAAGACCTGCCCCTCGAGGTCGCGCAAGAACGCCATGAGCGCGCGCGTCCGCTCCCGGTCGAGCTCACTCGAGACGTCGTCGAGCAGGAGAATCGGTCTCGCGCCACGCGCATCCCCGATGACCTCGATCTCGGCGGCCTTCAGCGCGAGCACGAGCGCGCGGTGCTGCCCTTGCGATGCGGTCCCACGAACGGCGTGCCCGTTGATGAAGAGCGCGAGCTCGTCGCGATGCGGTCCGATGCTCGCGCTCTTTCTCCGCATGTCGACGGCGCGGCTCTCCCAGAGCGCCTTCAGGTACGCGGTCTCGTCTTCCGGTGCGCTCGGCGCGAAGGCTCCCGTGAGCGTGAGGTCGGGCGCGGCGATGCGTCGGAAGGCGCGCTCCGCCGCGGTGAGCAGCGCCTCGCTGGCGCGACGACGAACGCCCATGATGCTCATGCCGTGACGCACCGCGAGCGCCTCCCACTGGTCCAAATCGCGAGCCATGGCGCCGCGCGTCTCGAGCGCGCGTTGACGCTCACGGATCGCGCGAGCGTAGGCATCGGCATCGGCCAACGAGCCCGGCGCCGCGTAGAGTCCGGCTCTATCGAGGAGGCGACGTCGCTCTCCGCTGGGCCCCTGCGAGAGCGCCACCTCGCCGGGGTGAAACACGACGACCGGCGTCTTGATGGCATAAGCCGCCAGCGACGCGGGTCTCTTGCCATCCACTTTGACCGAGCGGGCGCCACCTTGGAGGCCGACCACCTGCTCTCGGGCGATGTCGTGCTCGGAAGGCCCTTCACGAACGACGAGCTTCGACGTCGCGAGCGTCTTGTGGTGCCCGACGACCTCCGCCAGCTTCGTCGTGCGAAAGCTCCGCGTCGTGCCGCCGAGGTAGATGGCCTCGAGGATGTTCGTCTTGCCTTGACCGTTATCGCCGGCGATGACGTTGAAGCGCGGCGACGGCGCGAGATCGACGTCGCTCAGGTTTCGGAAGCCGCGCAGCGAAATCGTCTCGATGATCAGCGGGCTCTTTTGCTCGCCATCGTTGGCGCGCGTCTCGAGCGGCCGGTCACCGATCTCGATAGCCGCCTCCATCGTCAGATGCGCATCGGCATCACGACGGCCAGAAACTCGCGCGCGCTGTTGGGCTTCACCACGGCGGGGTCAAGCTCGCCGGAGAGGCACAAGACGACCTCGTCCTCATCGAGCGCGGCGAGCACGTCGAGGAAGTACTTGGCGTTGAAGCCAACGGTCATGGGCGCGGCGCCGTATTCGACCGCGATCTCATCGAAGCCATCGCCCGTCTCGGGCGACTCGCTGGTGATTCGCATCGCGTGTTTCGCGAGCGAGAGCTTCACGCCGCCCGTGCGCTCGCTGGCGGCGACGGCAACGGCCTTGAGCGCGTCGGCGAAGGCCGAGCGAGGCACGCGGATCTGCTTCTCCGAGTTTTGCGGAATGACTTGGGCGTAAGGCGGAAACTGCGCGTCGACGAGCTTCACGCTGAAGCTCGTGGTGCCCGCTTGGAAAAACGCGCTCGAGCCGCTCTGCGTGATCTGCATCTGCGGCTTGTCTTGATCCTTGCCGGCCTCGCCCATCATGTCGTCGGCGAGGCGACGCAGCTCGTGGATGGCCTTGAGCGGGATGAGCATCGTTGCCGAAGCCTGTCGACCGGGAACCTTCACCTCCATCTTCGAGAGGCGGTGTCCGTCGGTCGTGACCATGCGAACGACATCACCGTCCCACTCGAAGAGCGCCGAGTTGAGGTGCGCGCGCGTTTCGTCGGTGGAGATTGAGAAGTGCGTCTTCGAGATCAGCTCTTGGAGCACGGCCACGTCGAGCGCGAGCGACGGCGCGCCCTCGGCGGCGGCCGGCAACGGCGGAAAGTCATCGCCCGGCATGCCGCGCAACGTGTACCGGCGCGCGCTGCCGGAGGCCTTGAGCGTCGTCGCAGCGTTGTCGCCCGACGCGATGGTCACGGGACCGTCGGGCATCATCTTCACGCGCTCGAAGAGATCTTTCGCGGGGACGGCGACGCTGCCGGCTTTCTGAACTTCGGCCGCGATTTTGCCGGAGATCGCCAGGTAGAGATCCGTGGCGGAGAGGCGAAGTGTGCCCGAGCTGTCGGCCGTGAGGAGCACGTTGGAAAGAACCGGCATCGTGCTTTTGCGCTCGGCAACGCCTTGCACGCGGCTCACGAGCTTCAGCAGATCTTTCTTCGCAACCGACAATTCCAGCATGGGACCCTCAGGCAAGACGGAGACAGGACGGCGGCTCTTGGAAGCTCGCGACGGGCTCACCTACATCGTCGCGATTTGGGCGGGACGCAAGCCTCGGCACCCCATGTTTTGGCTCCACTGGAGCTGCCTCACGGGCGAGAGGGCGCGGTGCTCTTCTCTCCAGATCTTCTTAGAGATTTAAATCCTAGAAGTGTTGATAGAGCCTGTGGAAATGTGGACAGCCACGAAATCCCATTGAACATCAGAAACATCGACCGTGTATGTCATGTGGAGTCGAAGGTGGGATGACTGGGGGCGGATGGGGGCAGATGTAGTCAAGAGACTTTCCCCCACCGGAATCCACGGGATGCTCCCCCCTCAACTCCAAGGCTTACCCACAGGCCGTTTGTGCGAAGAAAGGCGCCTCTCGCGGGCGCGCTCTTCTCACCCGTAAGCGCCCGTCAGAGGGCCTTCGTTCACGTCGTTGCGGCGTCGGCGGCGAGCGTCCGCGCGAGCGCGTCGATGAGCTCGCGGCGGCTCTTTTCGTAGGTCCGCGGGCCCAGCTCACCGACGCGATGGGCGCGCTCAAGCTCCTCGAGCTCGGCGAGGAGTCGCTCGCGCTCCTTCTTTCGGTCGGTCTCGCGTCCGCGGTGATCTTTGCGGGACCGGCTCGCGTAGGAGAGCCCGAGCAGGACGCCCACGGTCGAAATGCCGGCCGCGTAGAGGCGGAGCGGCCCCGGACCGGGAATGTCCGCCAAGACGATTCGTAGGCTGCGCAGGGGCGCCTCGTCGCGGCGCATCTCACGCTCCGTCTCGAGGATGTTGTTGCCTTGGCCGTCGCGGCCGGCGCGCATGGCGGGGAAGCCATCGACGGAGACCTTCATTTGCGAAGTCGCGACGACCATCACGCGCGCGGCTGCGACGTTGCCCGGCATGCCGATGCCGAGGTCGAGGTTCGGCTCGCCCCCGAACGGAAGCTGCCAGCGATACTCGATGGAGTGCTGGCCCGGGCCGAAGGTGCCGCTGACCTTCGCGCCGCGACCCTCCGCTGCCTCGACGGTTTGGTCGCTCATTTGTTGCGAGCTGGTGAGCGCCGTAAAGCCCGCCGGCAACGGCAAGACGAAGTCCTTCGGCACCCAGGCCATCTTGCCAAAGTTGAAGATGTTGAAGGCCTGCTGGACCTGGACGCGATCGTCTTTGAGCTCGACGTAGACGATCGACTGCATGACGACGAGCGCCGTCGCGAGGTCGCTCGTCGACGGGAACGTGTGCAAGATGACGCGCGTGCCCTTGGTCGGGTCGAGCTGAAACGGCCTCGCCGCGAACTGCGCCGCGCCCTCGGTGACCGACACGCGGTAGGCCATTTGGCTTCCGCCTTCGAGGTTGTTCCAGCGCACGTGGCCGTCGGCCGACGTGGAGGCCGAGAGGCGCTGACGGTTCTCTCCTTTGGCTACGGAGTTCTGAACGATGCCGAGCAGGACGGGCACTTGGCCGCGCGGGCGATCGTTTTCGTCTCGGATCTCGACGTCGATGGTTCCTTTGGGAAGCGCCGGATCTTCGGACACCGTGTCGGCGGGCGTTTTGGGTCCGCCAGCCGCGTTGCCGCTGCCGTGGGGATCGGCGCCGCCGTGCGGGTCGGCGACGTCCATAGCGCCGGCACCGTGGGGATCGACGCCGTCGCGTGGCGGCCCGCTCTCGCCCGGCGAAGCCGTTGTCGTCTTGGGGGCCGCACCCGCGTCGCTGTTTGCGGGGCGACTCGAGGCGACGCTCTTCGGAGCGCTCGCGTCGCCAGCGCCAACGGCGAGGCCGCTGACGCCCACGGTGACGGACAAGGTGGCGAGGCCCAAGCCCAGGCGAAGACCTCGGGAAAATAGCTTCCGATCAGGCATCGTCACTCTCGGCCGAAGCGGCCTTCTCTTCCTTGAGACGCTTCCCGCACTTCTTGCAGAAGTCCGCGTCGGAGTCGTTTCGCGTCCCGCATGTCGCGCACGCGGGCGCGTCGGCGGCGCCGTCGTCTGTCGCCATCTCCTTCTTCGCGTCGCCGGCGACCTTCTCGGGTTTGCTGGCGTTGCCCGCGGTTTCGTCCTTGGCGGCGTTCGCCGTCGCACCAAGGCCCGCCTTCTCGAGGTGCTTTCGAGCCAGCGCTTCGGCCTGGTCCCGGAAGGGTTCGATCTCGAGGTCGAGCTCGCGCAGGAGATCTTTCGCCTCGGTGCGGTACTTCGCGGAGAGCACCTCGAAGTCGGCGTCGTCGATCTTGCCGATGGCGTGCTCGTGCTGGATGTCCTTGAGCGCGCGGAGCGCCGAGCGCTTTCGGGCGTCGAGCGCCGACCGGTTGTCGACGCGCACCGTCAACGCTTCGAAGTCCTCCGCCAACGGAGCGTCGCCGCCGAGCGTACGGAGGCTCGCCCAAAAGAGCGCGATGGTGCCGATGAGCGCGCCGCCGATGAGCACGAGCAACGCCGGCGCAATGCTCACCGTCAGGGCGACGGCCAAGGCGCTGATCACGACGACCGGCGGCAGGACTCGAGAGGCGAGCCGACCGAGGCGCCTCTCCGCGTCGGCTTCGAGGCTCGCGCGGTCGGCCTCGTCGTTCGTCGCCGCTTTCGGTTCGGGAGGCGTCACGTGTTCGCCCAAGCTGGCCTTGCTTTCAGTCATCGAGCTCCCTCAGCTCGTCGTCGAGGCGGCGATCGTACTCGTCTTTGGCGTCCTTTGTCGCGCCCGCGCTGTCCTTCGGAGCGGCGGCGGCGCCCTCGCCTTTGCGCCAGCGACGCATGAGCACCACGACGCCGGCGGCGCCAGCCACGATCGCGGCGACGGGCACCATGTAGATGGCACGCATGGCGCCCGTGTTCGGCGGAATGGAGAGCGCGGCGGAGCCGTACTCCTTCGCGTAGGCCAAGATGATGGCGTCTTTGGCCTCGCCGGCCTTGAGCCTCGCGCGCAGCCGCTCGCGGGTCTCCTCGGCGGTGTCGCACGCGCAGGTCGACAAGAGGTCGCGCGGGCAAGTGCCGCACATGCAGCGCAGCTTTCCGAAGAGGTCGCGCTCCTCGGCGTTCTCGATCTTCACGGTGCCCGAGTGGAGGCTCGAGGCGCCGGCGGTGCCGTTGCCAGCGCTCTGCGCGAAGGCTGGGGCGGGCATCGAGGCCAAGACGACCCCGAGCGTGATGCTCGCTGCCGCGCCCGCCACGCCGCGCGCCGCGGCCCAGGCCCGCGACTCGTTGGGTCGGAGCTCGGGCCACATGCAGACGACGCTGCCGAAGATGAGGATGATGGCGCCGAACCAGATCCACCCGACGAGCGGGTTGACGTGGATCTGCAGGCTCGCGACCTTCGTCTGCGGATTGATCGCGCCCACCACGACGTAGAGGTCGTCGGCGATGGTGTGGAGCATCGCGACCTCCGTGGTCGGCGACTCGGGGCGGCGCTTGTAGATGAACTTCGCCGGCGTCACGAGGCCCATGTCCTTGCCGCTCTTCTGGACGCGGAGGTCGGCGAAGATCATGCGCTTCGAGGTGTCGACCTCCATGCGCGGACCGACGTACTGAAGGTCGTAGGCGTCGACCTTGTAGGTCTGGCCCGGCGACATCGTCGTCTCCTTGTTGATGTTCCAAGACGCTCCCGTGAAGCCAAGGAACATCATCGTGATTCCGAAGTGGACCACGTAGCCGCCGTAGCGACGGCGCGAGGGAGGCGGCAACGTGACGAGCGTCATCAAGAAGCCCGGGAGGAAGCCGGCGTAGAAGAGGGCCTTCGGCACGTCCTTGTTGGCGCCGGTCTTTCGGCGCGCGCCGAAGAGGAGCGCGAACTCTTGCACGATGACGGCAGCGTTGAAGGCGCACAGCGAGATGCCGAGCACCGGCGTGATGCCGTTGAACGCGCGGAGCACCTGCCCGAGGGGCCCGGGATAGATGGGGTCCGTGAAGACCGTGGCCGGGTAACCGAAGCGGCTGCCAAGGGCGAAGTGGAGGACGAGGACGACGACGAAGGTCAGGCTCGGGAAGAAGAACGCCTTGCGGAGGGCCGCGTCGCTCGTCTTCTTCCATCCGAAGAGTGAGCCGATGCCCATGAGCGAGAAGATCGTGAGCCCGATGGGCTGAACCCACGCGTTGTAGTAGGGCGGCCCGACGGTGACCTTCTCGTTCCAGAAGGCCTCCGAGATCATCGGGAAGGTCGTGGCCACGAGCACGAACAACATGAAGCCGAGCAGGCCCCAGTTGTTGAGGACGAAGGTGAACTCGCGCGACCAGAGCGACTCGATGGCGGGGCGGCGATGCGAGAGGTCGAGGCCCGCCGTCATCTTGCGGAACACCAGCTCGACGGAGGCAAAGACGGTCCCCGCGGCGACGGCCGACACGATGGCGGCGCGCACCGCGCCGCTCATGGGAACGTTGGTGAGGACCAAGCCAGCCGCGATGCCCACGCCGACAACCGTCCAGCCGGTGGCCATGGCGGCTTTGCGAAGGCGCGCCTCCTTGGGGTAGTCGCGGAGCTCGGGCCACCGGTAGAGCACGAGCGTCATGAGGAACGCCACGAGGACGACCATGAAGCCGACGAAGTAGTTGCCGATGGACGATTGCGCGAACGAGTGCACGCTGGCGATGACGCCGGAGCGCGTGAGGAACGTTCCGAAGATGGTCATCAGGAACGTGAGCGACACGAGGAACACGTTCCAGAGTTTGAAGAGACCCCGGCGCTCTTGGATCATGACCGAGTGCACGAACGCGCTCGCCGACAAGAGCGGCATGAAGGCCGCGTTCTCGACCGGGTCCCAGCCCCAATAGCCGCCCCAGCCGAGCTCCTCGTAGGCCCAGAGCATGCCGAGCGTGTTGCCGATGGCGAGAAAGAGCCACGAGAAGAGCGTGAACTTGCGGCTGGCGACGATCCACTCGGTGTCGAGGCGGCCGGTGACGAGCGCGGCGACGGCGAACGCGAAGGGGATCGTGCACCCGACGAAGCCCACGTAGAGGCTCGGCGGGTGGATGATCATGTAGAAATTCTGGAGCAGCGGGTTCAGGCCTTCGCCGTCGGGCCTCGCGCCGGCGATGCTCGTGCTGAAGGGATTCGCGCTGAAGGTCATCAACACCGCGAAGAACAGGACGACGGCCATGCACGTCGCCAAGATCGCGGGCTGCAATTCAAGGAAGCGGCGGCCGAGCCACTTCACGCACGCTCCGATGTAGAGCGACAAGAGGAAGAGCCACCACAAGAGCGAGCCGTCTTGGCCGCCCCAGAGCGCCGTGAAGAGGTACGGCGTGGACATCGACCGGTCCGAGTAGTGCGCGACGTAGCGCAGTCGGAAGTCGTGGCTCACGAAGGCGTAGGCCAAGACCAGCACCGTCGTCAGGATGAGGATCACGACTCCGTAGGCGCCGAAACGAGCCGCCTGAAGCGTCCGAGGCTTGCCGTCGGCGTGCGCGGCGAGCGACACGGCGAACGTGTAGCTGGCCACCAACATGACCGTGAGGAGCAGGCCGGTCCCAAAGAGAGGAAGGGTTGTCCACATAAATGCCTCAGCCGCGACAACCCGAGTTGAGCTCCCGCGCGCGGAAGTGTACCAGCTATGAATCCGAACGGGTCGCGTCGCTCCCTGCCGCCGGCTCGCTCATGGCGCGTGACCCGCTCCATGCATGACTGACAAGATCGCCACCACAGGGCCCGGTCCGTGGGCCACGCACGCCGCGCTCCTTGTGGTTCAGCTAGCGTTCGCGTCCAACGCGGTCGAAGGAAAGCTCGCGATGATGCCGCGCCACAGCGGCGGTGCGGGCCTTTCGCCGGAGGCCATCGCCATGGCTCGCATGGGCTTCGCGGCGCTCTTCTTTCAAGGGCTGGCGCTCTTGCTTCGTCGCCGCCGTGGGGCATCAGCACCACCAGCACCACCGCTCTCGGGGCGCGATCACCTCGCGCTGGCGGGCCTGTCGGTGCTCGGCATCTCGCTGAACCAGACGCTCTTTCTCTTCGGCCTCCGAGCGACGACGCCGCTCTCTGCCGCGCTTCTGTGCGTGGCCATCCCTGTCTTTGCGGCGGCGCTGGCCGTCGTCCTCCGACACGAGAAGCCCACCTGGCGCGTCGCTGCCGGCATTGGCCTCGCGCTCCTGGGCGTCGTCGAGCTGACCGGGCTCTCCAGCGTGGATCGCGGCGCGGTCCTCGTCGTCGCCAACTCTCTCGCTTACGCGGGCTACATCGTCCTCGGTCGCTCGACCATTCGCCGCCTCGGTGCCATCGAGGTCATTCGATGGATCTTCACTTGGGGCGCGCTCACGTTTGCTCCGCTCGGTGTGGGGCCCCTCGTCCGCACCCTCGGGGTCATCGACGCCTTGGGCGTCACCTTGCTGGTCTACATCGTCGTCGTCCCTACCATCGTCGCGTATGCCGCGAACGCCTGGGCTCTCGGGCGGTCGAGCGCGACGCTCGTGACCATCTACATCTACTTGCAGCCGCTGGTCGCAGGGGCGCTCGCGTTTGTTCAGTTGGGGCAGCGCCCGCAAGGGCACGTGCTGCTCGCGGGGACGCTCATCCTCGCCGGCGTGACCGTCGTCGCCACGCGCTCGGCGGTGGCGCGTTGAGCGTCGTCCGGGCCGCGCCGCGCGAGGTCTAGTTGCGCTCTCTCGTCGCCCTTCGGAGGCAAAGTGAGCCGAGCCGTGTCCATGCGGCCCGCGGAATCGTCTGCCATCCGTGGAAATGCCGGCGTGAGGGGCGTTGGCAAACCCCTTGCAGTTTGCATCAGCGGAGGCTCGGATCATGAAGCTCGCACTTGAAGACCTGGACGCCGTGATTGGTGGCGTGAAGCTCGGTGGCCTCGCGACGCCGGTTGCGTCGAGTCCCGGAGCGCCAGGTCCGCTCGGCGCGCCTTACGGCGGCTTCGATCCCTACGGCCAATACGGCCAGCCGCAGCTCGACGCGTCGCACGTCTTCACGCCGTCGTTCGGAAATCCCCTCGGCGGGACTGCCGGTGGCTTCGTCCAGGCCGGTGCGGCGCCGTCGGCCGATCCCAACGCTTTCCTCGGCGGGGCGAATCCGCTCGGCTTCCTTCCCAATGGCGGGGCCTTGAACATCGGCGCCATCGTGAACGGCTTGACGCAAGGGCAGGGCCTCGGCGCCCTCGCGCCCTTGCTTGGTGGACTCACCGGCGGTCAAGGACTCGGGGCGCTCGGCCCCGTGATCAACGGCCTCGTCGGGCAATTCGGCGCGCAGTTCGGGCCGCTCATCAACCAACTCGGCGGCCAACTCGGCAGCCAACTCGGCAGTCTCAACCTCGGCGGCAACGTCGCTTCGCCAACCCCTCCGCAGTCCGTTGGGTAGCCCGCTCGGCGGGAGCGTTGAGCGCGAACCTTGCCCGGGCGCGGGCGTCGGTGGCGTGGGACCGCTCGGTACGTTCTGACGAACGCCAGCCGGCCAGCTCGTTGGCCTGGCCACGCGGCGGACGACCTCACGGTCGCCCGCCGTTGTTCATTGGTTTCGCGCGTTGGGCGCGCGGCAGCGCGATTCGGCGGGGGGCGGGGGCATGGCCGCGCAGGTCGATCGTTAGCATGCACACCATCGACGCCGCGGGCCCCGCCCCGGCCCCGCGCGACCGAAGCCCGGCGCGACGCCCGCTCGCGTCGCCGCGTCGACCGCTGATTCTCTGTGCAGGGCGCGGACTTGCGAAGCGTTCCGCTCTCCTCGAAGACCTACAGCGTCCCTGAGTTTCCCTGAGGCGACAGTGCGGAGAGGACCGGATCCGGCGGCGATGTGTGCGCCCAAAATTTCCGCGAAATACGAGGGCGAAAAGGCTCCTTCCGAGTGGCCGAGCCTTTGCAGTTCTCGTCCTCGGAGATGTCGATCATGCCCAACAACGAATTCGATTCCATCGACCTTGATTCGCTCGACGCGGTGAGCGGCGGCATTGCGGTCGGTGCGCTGGGCGCGCGGCTCCCGCAGCAGCAGGGCGCCTTCGACCCCAACCAGTTCGATCCCCAGGCGGGCATGTACGGTGCGCCGGCGCCTGCCGGTCAGTTTGGGATGCCCGCGTACGGTGCGCAGCCCGCGTTCGGCGCGCAGGGCGGCTTCGCGCCGGAGCCTTACATGGTGGCGGCACCGCAAGGAGGCTTTGCGCTCCCGCCCGGCATCCAAGCGCCGCAATACGGCGCCGCTCCCGGCGGATTCCAACAGGGGTTTCAACCCGGCTTCCAACAAGGCTTCGGGCAACCGGCCTACGGCGCCAACGGCGGCTTCATGCCCTTCGCCCCGCAAGGCGGCCAAGGCTTCGCGCCGCAGCCGGTGTTCCAACAGGCGCCCGTTGCGCAGCAGCCGCAAGCCAACCCGCTTGGCGCGCTTGGTGCGTTGCCCGGCGTGTTCAACGCGCTTCAGGGAGGCAACCCCCTCGCCGCCATCGGGCCCATCGGAAACCTCCTCGGTCAGGCGACGGGTAACCCGCAGATCGGACAGATCGCAGGGCAAGTCGGCGGTCTCATCAAGGGCCTCGGCGGCCTCACCGGTGGCGGCGGCGCGAACCCCGCGGGTGGCCTCGGCGCGCTTGGCGGTCTGCTCGGCGGCGGCGGCGGTGGCGGCCTCGGCGGCTTGCTCGGCGGCCTCTTCTGATCGGCTCCTGATACGAACGGCGCTCGCGCGCGGCGCTCACGACGTCGCGGTGGTGAGCACGGTGCTCAGGCGAAGAAGCGCCTCGTCCAGTTGCTCCTCCGGGAGCGACCAGGCGAGGCGAAAGCCGTTTGGAACTCCGAAGAAAGATCCCGGCGCGACGATCACGCCGTGCGCTTCGATGCCGCGCTCGATCACCGGCCTAAGGTCGGCGGCGCTGCGGCGAAGTGTCGCGAAGCCAAAGAGTCCAGCCGGTGGGGCGCTCCACGCGAGGTTCTCTTGCTCGCGCATCCAGCGGGCCACGCGCTCGCGCTTCTTGCCGAGCAGCGAGCGTGAACGCGCCGAGAGCGCGCCCACGTGAGAGAGGGCCAGCGCGGAGCGGTGCATCCACGCGATAGGCAAGACGCCGACGGAGGCCACGATGGCGTCCATGGCGGCGTCGATGACCTTGGGCGGGCCCAAGACCCACCCGATGCGCTGCGGGCCAAGGCCGTAGGCCTTGGTGAGGCTCGCCGTGGCCACCACGTTCGGCGCGAGGCGTCTCGCGCTTCCGTGGAAGATCCCCGCTTCGTCGACCAGGTCGTCGAAGGGAGCGTAGACCTCGTCGACGAAGAGGTAGCCGCCGCGATCGGCGACGACCTTGGCGACCTCGCGCATGGCGTCGTCGCTCGCGCGCGCACCGCTCGGGTTGTGAAGGTTCGAGATGGCCACGACCTTGGTGCGCGGGGTCATGGCGGCCCGGACGCGCTCCGGGTCCAGGGCGTAGTTGACGTCGGGGCCCCGATCGAAGCGAACGACGTTGCCGCCGGCCGCGCGCGCCGCGTGACACAACGGCTCGTAAGCCGGGTCTTCGACGAGCACGTCGTCGCCAGCGTCGATCATCGACGTGTACGCGAGCCAAAGCCCGTGCGACGCGCCCAGCGCGCCGATGGCCTCCGAGCGGGTGACCGCGTTGTGCTTCGCGATGGCGCCCTGCAAGATCTCCCAGCCGTTGGGATCGTCAAGGCTCGCCGCGCCGAGCTCGCTCTGGCGCAGCGTCGGCATGCCGCTCGACGCGAGGTCGAAGGGGACCTTGCCGTAGTGCGCGAGCGCCCACCCCAGATACGCCGGTCGCGTCAGCATCGGCGCAGACTAGAGCGTATTTCACAGCCACACGACGCCGAACACGGGCTTGCCGAGGCTGGCCTCCGCAGAGCCGGTCGCTTTGGTCGCGCGTCGTCGTGCCCTTTGGTATCCATCGACACGTGCTGACTGACGCCGAGCTCGAAGCCTTGGCAGCCATCGAAGAGCTCGTGTCCGACGACGCGGACTACGTAGCGGTGGCGCGGGAGAAGCTCACGCTGCTCTGCCAGGTGGTCCGCGTGTCGGGCTTGAGCGCTCGCGATGTGGCCGTGGCGCACGCCGCCGACAAGGCCGACCGGCTGGAGCGCACCGTCGATGAGTTTGCCCGTCACAACGAGGCGCTCCGCCAGAAGGGCGAGGTCATGCAAGAGCGATTTCGCTCGCTCCGGCAAGAGCTCCTCGACGCGCGCGCCTGGGTCGATCGGCTCGACTCCCTCGACGAAGCGCGGCGCAACGGCGTGCGCGAGGGAGACGCCGGGCCCAGTCAACACTGGCGCAACGGCTACGAGACCTGCCAAGAGGCGATCCTCGATCGCTTGGCGCAGGTCCCCCTCGTGGCGCTGACCGACACGCCCGTCGATCGCTACGTCGACCTCAACGCCATGGAGGGCCGCATCGGCGTCCTCGAGCGCGACCTCGAGGAAGAGCGCGAGAGCCGCGCCTGGCTCATGGACCGCATGAACGCGCTGGGCCTCGCGTTGGGCCTTCGAAGCCACCTGTCCTCGCCCGACAAGCTCTTACGCCAGGCTCTCCGCCTCGAGGCCGTGGCGCTGGCGGCGGAGCAACTGCTTGGCCGACTCCGCGACGGTCACGGGCCGTCGTCCGAGGCCATGGCGCGCGCCCTCGGTCTCGTGGAGGCCAGCGCAGAGATCGACGGCCTCGCCAAGGAACTCGAACGCTGGCGCAGCGCGCCCGACACGATGTCCGTTGAGGTCTCGGGCGAAGTGTCGACCGAGAGCGAAGCGGGCGACAGCGAAGGGTGACGCCCCGCGCCGGCCATGTCGGCTCCGTCTTGGCGGCGTGTCTTGTCGGAGGGCTACTTGCGCTTCAGCGAGAGCTTCGCTTCGCGGATAAGGCTCGCGTCATGGAGCGACACCTTGAGTGAGCCGGTGAGCTCGCCGGCGGGGGATAGGACCGCCGTCACCGTGCCGTAGTAGCCGCCCGACGTCGGTGCGGCCGGCGCCAGCCGCGCGGTGAGAATCGTCTTGTCGGTGAGGGCCCCCGATAGCGTCAGCGCGCCGAGGGCGCCGTCGAGGCTGCCCGTCGCGCGTCCGAGCGCGTCGATGTCGATGCGAAGGGTGCCCTTGCCGAGGCCCTGATCGCTGGTGAGTCCTCGGAATTTCACGCCGGCGTAGTCGCCCCCGTCGGGCACGTAGAGCGTCCCCGCCACCGCGTCGTACTCGCCGCTGAACGTCATTGGGCCGTCTGCGGCGGGCTTGGCGAGGGTGGCGCCCGCGTCGCGGGACGCTGTGGCGCCTCCCGACGAGGCGGCCTCCAGTGAAGCCGGCGCGGCGGCGTCGCCGGGCGCCGGCGCTTTGCTGCAGTGCGCAAGCAATCCGGCGAGGGCCAGAGCGCTCAGTCGGCGAGGAAGCCGGCTCAAGCGCCGCCCTCCAAAGAAGCCGATTGCGGCGTCGAGGTGCGCATCGAAAGGGCACGGACACCGACCTCGCCGTCGATGTCGACGAGCTCGCCGGTGCCTAGCTCGCGAGAGCCCGCGCGGAGGAGCACGGGCGCGCCCACGCGAGCGCCAACGGTCACCACATCGCCGGCGCGCAGGCTCGCCCACTCGCGGGCCGACAGCTCGACGGCGCCGAGCTCGACGCGAACGATCACCGGTGCGTCGAGGGCCGATTCGAGGAGGGTGTCTTCCGTCGCTTCGCTCATCGTCAAATCCTCGACTACGTCCCCTACCACGACTTGGAACGATGCCGCAGCCACGTCGCGCACGCCTAGAGCCAGCCCAGCCGTGGCCGTGCAGCGCACGCCGCGGCGCGCGCCCGGCGCGGCCAGGACGAAGGACAGCGCCGTCGAGCGGCCTCCCGTCAGCCAGACGTCGCCCGTCGCGAGCGCACGAAGCTCGCGCGCCGGCGCCCACGAGGGCGCCAAGGTGAGGGGCACGGCGATTCGAACGTCGAGCGCCGCGAGGGCGCGCCGTCCTACGGGTCGCGCGCCAACGCTTCCTGCTGCTCGGGACGAAAAGACGAGACGGGCGTCGTAAGCGTCCGCGTCGAGGAGCACCGTGACGTGGGCCGCGACGGGGTCCGCCAGAGACTGCCTCGCCAGGACGTCCTTGGACAGTCCGGCGAACTTGAGACGAACGTCGGCGTCCGCTCGGAGGCGCCTCAGCGCGCTCACCGCGACAGCACCGAAGGCGCCGGCGAGCGCCGCCGTGCCCCGCGGCGGGAGCGACGGTCCCTTTCGTTCGAGAGCCCGCGCCACCACGTCGGCCGCGAGCGCGCTCTCCGTCTCGACGATGACTTCGGTCTTTGCGACGAGGAGGTGCACCGCGAGGCGCTCGTCGTCAGGCGCGCTCGCGGATGCCGCGCTGTCGATGGCGCGCAGCCGAACCTCGGGGGAAACCCCCAACAGGCCCCGGAGCGTCGCGGCGCGAGCGCTCGTGCTGGTCGCGAGCAGGTGCGCGATGAAGTCGCCGAAGTGGCGCGCGCGCGCGACCTCGGCTTTCGTGAGAGCGTCGAGCGTGGCCCACGGAAACGCGCGGACGCGGCTCACGCACGCGCCTTCCGCGCGACGAGCGTGTAGTGACGATCGCTCGTCAGCTCGACGCGAGCCCCGACCCGAAGCGCGTCGGGCAGCAGGGCCGACACCTCGTCGCACGTGAGCGCCGCTCGAAGCGACGCCGCGAAGAGCGCTCGTTGCCGCGACTCCCGTGAGCGGAGCGTCGGGTCCGTGGCGGTGACAAGCGCGTATCGGTCGACGAGCGACGACACGGCGGTCTCGTCTTCGGGGCGCGCGAGGTCGCGCACGAAGAGGAGCCCACCCGGCGCGAGGAGCCGCGCGGCCTCCTTGAGAAAAGCTCCGGGCTCCGGCAGGTGGTGCACGAGGCTGTTGGAGATCACGGCGCTGAAGTCGCCGTCGTCGAAGCCTGTTCGCTTCGCGTCGCGTCGCGCCACTTCGATGCGGTCGGCGTAGCCCGCGGCCTGAACGTTCTTCTTCGCCAGCGCGAGCATCTCGTTGGCAAGGTCGATGGCCACGATGTTCGCCGCGGGCGCGCGGCGGCAAAGCTCCACGGCGATGAGCCCGGTGCCGGTGCCCGCGTCCAATACGCACGCCAACTGAGGGCGTGCCGCGAGAAAATCACGGCAGAAGGCCTCGTTCACGGCGCCGTGATCCATGGCGTCGTAGTCGGCGGCGTCGAGGGCCGTGTCCATGATCTCGGGTTCGAGGACACGGGGCAGCATTCGGGAGATCTTCGGGGCGATTTCCAAGGCTTGCAAGGAAACACCACTCGTCGAACCCGACTTCGGCGTCGCGCAGGCACGAAATACGCTCTAGTCTCGCGGCCATGTTGCCGCGCGCTCGCACCCTCGTTGCCACGCTCCTTGCAGCCTCCGTCGCCTTCGTTTGGACGACCGCCGAGGCCGACTCCAAGGACCCGAAGAAGGCCGACAAGACGGCGGAAAAGTCCGACAAGACGGACAAGGTCGAGAAGGCCGACAAGGCGGCTGACGCGCCCAAGCGATTCGACGCGAACAACCAGACCGCCATGAGCGAGGCCATGGCGTCGGTGGTCGATGGGACCAAGAAATGGGTCGACGGCGACTCAGAAGGCGCGCTCCTGGCCTTCCGCAAGGCCGTGAAGCTTCAGCCGCGCAGTGCCGTCGCGCAATACGCGCTCGGCGAGGCGCTCTTGGCCAAAGGCAAGACCGAGGACGCGGAGGCGGCGCTCATGGTGGCCGACGACGCGGCTCCGCAAACGGCGGCGACGAAGCCGCGCATCGTGTTCGTGCTCGCCAGCGCCAAGGAGCGCCTCCACAAGTGGGACGAGGCCAAAGAGCTCTGGCGGCGGTACAGCGAGCTCGCGAAGACCAAAGACGGCGGCGTCTATCCGCAGTCGGCGACCGAGCGGCTTCGACTCGTCGACGAGTGGGCCAAGCTCGACGCGGCCTACGTCGGCGTGCGACAGCGCATCAACGGCCTCGCGGCGCCGCCGGGCTCGGCGCCGGCCGCTCCCGTCGCTGGCGACGCGGGCGTTCCGGCCAAGTAGGCGCAGCAAGGTAAGCGCGCGTAGCGCCTACCAACGGCACGCGCAAGCGGGCCGCGCGCCGCCCGTCGGGTCACCGTCCGACGGCGACCTCGCGTTCGAGGAGCGCGTCGCCGTCGCGCGTGAACTTGAGGAGCGCGGCGTAGTCGCCGCCGGGCGCGACGCGCCCCGCGGGCACCTCGACCTTCCGGTCGAGCGTGATGGTGTGCCCTTCGACACGGTCGTTGACTGTGACCCAGCGCTCGCCGTCCTTCACTTCGCCCGGCGGAAGGCTCGACGGCATCCGCCACGTTTCGGGAAAGACGACCTTGAACAGGACCTCGGCGTGCGACGACGTCGGCAAGAGCAGCGGCGTCTCTCGCGCCGGAAGCGAAGCGAGTTGGACGAGCTTGATGGGAAAAACCGGCTTGAGGACGCTCGTTCGTTCGCCGCGTCGCACGAGCTCAGGGACGTCGGCTGTGACGCGGATGGTGATCGGGAGGTCGAGATCGTCCTTGTGTTCGACGACAACGTCCTTGATACGCGCGCCGGAGAAGGTCCGGCCGACGAGGCGCGTCTCCACGAAATCGCGTAGCTGGCCCGGCGCGATGCGATCGAGCACGCCGCGCATCTGCGTCGCGATGCGACCGCCGTATCGTTGCGCGAGCTCGAGGCTCGCGCCGCCGTCTTCCCGGACGACGGCGCGCCCTTCGAAGAAGACCCCGTCGGAGGAGCCCTCGCTCGGCAAGGTGACGCGCGGCGCGCCGGCGGCGAGCACGATGGCCTGTTGCCCTCGGAGCTCGGGAGGCACGAAGCCAAAGGGGGTGAACTTGTCGCGCACGACCATCCACTGCGCGGGAGGCGGCGCCTTCGTCGCGTTCTTGGGAGGCTCGAGGCGCAACACCAAGCTGTCCCAATTTTCGACCTCGCTCATCTTTCCGAGCGCGGGCATCGCCAGGCGGTTTTTCGCGATGGCGAGCGAGACGTTCATTCCGAGCTGCCGGACCAAGTGCACGAACGCAGCTTGGCGGCTGCCACGTCGCGCGAGCACGGCGCGGCGCCCGTCGTTCTCGTTGCCCTCTTCGACGGCCGACAGGACCCATCGGTAGACGCGTCGCGCCCGCTCCATCGGATCGGAGGCCGGCGCGTCGCGGACGATGGTGGCGGCGATGGCGCCGAGGCGCGGGTCGAGCGGTGTCTCGTCGGTGCCAACGTCGACGAGGCGCAAGAGCGTCGACTCGAGATCGATGCCCCAACCGATGCGTACGCTCGGAAGGAACTCCACGGGCCGCGGAGCATCCGGTTCGATGACCGCCGGCGGGCTCTCGTCGACGCGGAAGCGGTGCTCGACGAAGGCGCCGAGCGACCTCTTGGTCGGCGCCGGCACCTTGCCGCGGGTCTCGATCTCGAGGGCCTTGCCCTTCGGCGTGACGGTCACGAACTCGCTCCGCCAATAGCCCTTGTCGGCTTCGCGGAAGAACCAGTGCGGGCTTCGATACCGCCGCGGGTCGCCGTCGCTGCTCGTCTGGATGATGCGCTCGGTCTCGACGACGTCGCCGATCTCGAGGTGAGGCATCGTCACGGTGGGCTTGCCGGCCACGAGCTCGGGCTCAAGGACGCTGCCGTCCTTCTTGATGACCCGCATGCGCAAGACGAGGCCTTCCGGCGGCGGCTGTTCGGCCTCCTTCGAGACGGCCTCTTGCGACTGGATGCGCTGGATCTCGTGCTCGAGCATCTCGCTCGTCCCGTCGGGATGAACCCAGAGGGCCGCGTAGTCGAGGATGCGCGCCGCGGTGCCATCCATCTTCTTGCCGCTCTTCTCCCAGCGATCAAATTCGCGAAGCACGGCGCGGCCGTCGATGCGGTAGCCCTCAAGGTGCGTGGCGCCTTCGACGAGCGCGATGGCGTCGCGCAGATCACTCGTTGCGGCGCCGGCCTCGAGCGATTCGGCGAGGGCACGACGAAGCGCCGCCTCATCGCCGCGGGCCAGCGCCCGGTCGGCGAGGCGAAAGCGCGCCTTCGCGTTGTTGCGGTCGCGCTCGAGCGCGAGCGCGAGCTGCTTGGCCGCTGCCGCGGGATCGCCGCTTTGTTCGAGGACCTGCGCGATGCGGCCCGCGAGGTCCTTCTTGTCGGGGCGCCGCTTCTGGATGCGGCGAAGCTCCGCGATGGCGCCTTGGAAATCGTGCTTCGCGAGCGCGCGGTCGACCGCCAACTCGGCGTCCGGGTCGAGCTTCTGGATTCGGGCGGCAAGCGCGTCGGCCTCCGCCGGCGGGCCCTCCTCGTCGAGGGCCGCGAGCAGCATGCGAAGGCCCGAGGTGTCGTCGGGGAACCGCGCGCCAATCGTCTTCAGCGTCGCGAGCCGCTCGCCGCGCCAGCCGAGGCGACCGTAGAGGCGCGCGAGCCCTTCGGCCACGTCGGGGACTTCGGGAAATTCTCGTGAGAGCGCCAAGAGCGGCACGACCGCCTCGACGCCGCCCCGTTGCTCACCGGAGTCGATGGCGAGCCACGCCCGCGAGTACCAAAGGCCCGGGTCGCGCGCCGCGGCCCGCGTCCGAAGGCCGCGTTCATTCCGGCGCTTGGCGTCGTCGGGGTACGCGGTGTCGCCGCGCGCGTAGAGCGCGCCCAGCTCCAGCGCGATGCCGGCGGCGTCCTCCGGCAAGACGAGCGGCTCGAGGAGCGCGGCGGCCACGTCGTCCATCGACTCGACGTGCGCGACGTAGGCGGCGAAGAAGGCGCGGAGCCCGTCCTTCTCGCCGCGACGTCGCACGATGGCGTCGATGGGGTTGGGATCGGCGAGCACCCGGGCCGGCACCGATGAGTAGGCCTTCTCAGGATCGCCGTCGGTGGTGACGGCGGCGGGGCGGCCGTCGGGGCGAAGAAATCGCAGCGTCGTGCCGTCGCCGAGCAAGCGGACGACGACGCGGTGGCGACCCTTGGGAACGACGATGCGGGCGCCGAAGCGCTGCCACACGCCCCATTCACGTAGATCGCGATCGAGGACCGGGGCGTCGTTGATGAAGACGGCCAGCGCACCTTGCGCGGCGACGATGAGATCCGTCTCTTCGGCGGCGGTGAAGAAGGTCTCCGCGTAGAAGACGCCGGCCTCGGTCTCCTCGGCAGCCGTGGCGTGGCAGCGCGGCTGGTCCGTCCGAAGGACGCGAGGCGTGGTGCCTCGGATGGGATCGTCGGCGAATACTGGCGGCCAAGGTCCGGGACGCTCCGCCGCGTAGTGGCGTCGTCGGGACGCGGCGTTCCCAGCTCCGAAGGGGCCCGCCAGTCGAACCGGCCTTGCGCAGCCGACGCGCGCCGCGATGCGTTCGGCGGCCGCGGCGCCTTCTCCTTCGGCCTTCGCTTGTTCGGCGGCGAGCGTGAAGTCGAGGAGCTCGGCGACGGCCCGCCACCCGAGCTGGCCCGGCGCCACGGTGAGCGCCTCGAAGACGCGTCGGTACTTCTCGAGGACACCCGCGACGCTCGACCGCAACTGCCCGATACGGTGCGCCGCGAACCACGCGGTGACAGCGACGTCTTCTTCGGCGCTCTCCTTCGCGGCCAGGAGCGCCTGCACGTACGCGTCGGCGGCGGCGGTGGGGCGGCCGTGCATCTCGGCGTGGAGGCCTCGCGCGAGCGCCGCGAGGTGGCCGCGCGCGCCGTCTTGTTCGAGTCGCTGGATCGCGCTCACGGCTCTTGTGCGATCCCCGCCCGGCAAGATCATCTCTCCCAGGGCCAACAGGCCAAGGGCCTCAGCCCCGTCGCCCGCGTCTTCGCGGAGCGTGGCGAGCGACCGAACGGCTCTCGAGGACTCTGCCGAGGTCTTCGCGCTTCCGTCGGCAGCGGCGCCGGCGCAGCCGACGCTGGTGGCTGTGGCGAGCACGGCGAGCAGAACGCGGGAAACGGTAAGCGCTCGTGGGTGGCGGGGACGGCTCATGATGGGGACTCGCTTCGGGGTTCGCGCTCGAGCGCGCGGACGATAGCCAAGATACGGACGAGGTGCGGCGCCGGTGGCGGGAGCGTGCCGTGTCCCGTGCGCGAGAGCAGCGCGTCCGCCGCGGCCGCCGGGACGAAGACGCCGCAGCCGGCGCCGCAAGCAGCGAGCTCGTGAAGGCCGTCGGGCTCCGTCAGCGGAGCGCCGCAGCGCACACAGGGAAGGGCGCGAAGGGCCGACGCGCGCGGCTCACGGCGATCCAGCGAAGCGGCGGTCATCGCCAAGCCATCGAGCCAGGCGCCGTTGCACGACGGGCATCGCAGAACGGCGACGTCGAACAGGACGCGGCTCGACACGAGCGCGCCGCAGGCGGGGCAAGCGGGGGAGGCCGCGCGGAACGTCATCGGGCGAGCACGAGCCGTTGACCGAGCGCGCGATCGGCGCTCTCGCAGAACGTGCGGAACGCCCCGTATTCCGAGGCCTTGATGCGGCTCTTGTCGAGCGTGACCGTCGTGCTGACGGAGACGACGTTGCCGGTCTGTTCGACGCGTAGCCGGTAGCTGCCGAAGGGGGTCGTCCCGCTTTGGGCCGCCGGCAGGTCGGCCACCTTCATGCCCGGCGGCAGCTTCACCTTCCAAGCTTGTTCGGTGGTCGAGCGGGCGCGCAACCTGAGGTCCGTCGAGCGCCGCGAGAGGGCCGCGTAGTCGCGGACCATGGACTCGCGCGGACCCACGGCGAGGCTCAAGCGGTCGCCTTCTCGCTTTCCCACGATCGACGACTTGCCGCGAACCCGGAGCGAGACCTTCTCCTCGAGGTTCAAGAGGTCGTTGGCCTCGACGGCGGCGACCTCGAGGCCCGGGACCTCCTGCGACAGATCCTCCTGCAAGCGAGCCTTGCGCGTCGAGGTCGCGTGGTAGCGCTCGCGAAAACCTGGCGCAGAAACGCCGGTGACCTCGGCGCGGAGGTCGATGGTTGCCTTGCCGTCGGCTTCGAGGTTCACCTCGATGGTCTTGGATGAGACGCTCTCCGCGGCGGGCGCGTCGGGCAAGCGGACGAGCTTCGCGTTTCCCTCGTTGATCTGAAGCGCCAACGCTCCCCGGTCCATGGCTGGAAGCTCCGAGGAGCCGGTCCATTCGGCGGTGCCGTCGAGGTAGAGGTCCATGCTCGGCACGTAAGCGATGGCGTGATCGAACGGCGCGAGGCTCGCCGGCTTCTCGTCGAAGTCGCCGCGCATGCCGGTCCTCACGATGACGATGGTGGCCGGGATCCCAAGCTCTTTCAGCATGGTCACGATCAGCGTCGCCTTGTCTTTGCAGTCGCCGAAGCCTCGCGCGAAAATTTGGGCGCAGCGGTAGGGCTTGAAGCCGTGGATGCCGAACTCCAGGGCGACGTAGCGCGTCTTCTGGACGACCCAGTTGTAGACCGCCTTCACTTTGGCGCGCGGATCCGTGAGGCCCTTGGTGATCTCCTGCGTGCGGCGGCGAACCTCGTCGTCGGCGACGAACTGATCTTTGACGAGGCCCCAGTACCAGCGGCCCACGTCTTCCCACGACTTGTAGGTCGAGACGTGCACGTACCCCAAGAGCTCGCTGTAAGGCGGCTGCAGCGGCTCAGGAGGGAGCGGCGCCAGATTCTCGGCCACGAAGCGGTCGATGCGCTCGCTCCCGCCTTCTGTGGAGGTTCGCTTGAGGCCCGCGACGCGAGGCTCGTTGAAATGGAACGTGCGGGACTTCGGCGTGATGAGCACGTATTCGGCGCGCGCCACGGGCTCGTTCGACGGGAAGGTCGTGACCTCGCCGAAGTAGTCGGCGAAGGCGTTGCGGGCGCTGACGTCTTCCTGTCGGTAGCGAAGCTCTACGACATCGCCCACCTCGACGCGTGCAAAGCGCACGTAAACGGTGCGGCCGCTGGTGTACATCACCATGGCGGGGTTGTTGGCCGGGCCCTCGCCGACGTCGACGGCCTCCTCCACGGCGCCGCTCTTGCGAAAGACGCGTGCGCCGCGCAGCTGCACCGTTTCGCTGTCGGCTTCGTAGGTGAACGCGTATTGGCGCGCCTCCTGGGCGGCGCTCTCCGTCAGCGGCTGCCACACGAGCTGGTTGAAGCGACTCGCGAGGCCGTTCGGGTACACCGTGGTGACTCGCAGGCTGGAGAGCGTCCGCTGACTTGCGCCGTCGGCCGGCGCTCCGCGCAGCTTGAGGAACTCGCTGGAGGGGCGCGCGTAGGCTTCATCGGGCCTGGGCCGCTCCGGCTCGAGCTGCGAGAGGTACTCGCGGACCTCCTTCGCCTGAGGCTTGAGGACCAAGACCTTACGGAGCAGCGCCAGTTGCTCGTCGCGCTTGCCGAGGACCGAGTTTGCGTCGGCCAAGGCGCGGAGCGCGTCGATGTCTTCGGGGGCAAGCTCGAGGCATCGCCTGAGGAGGGGGAGCGCCCGCTCCGGCTCGCCGAGCTGGAGGGCGCTCCGCGCGACCCAAAGGAGCGTGGGCAAGTGATCGGGCATGACCCTCATGAGTCGTTCGCGGAGGCGCGCGGCGGACGCCTTGTCGCGGCGTGCGACGGCCAATTCGATGCGGTCCCGCAGGTAACCGGGGTCGTCGAAGCGGAGCTGGGCGTAGCGCTCTTCGATCTCTGTGGCCTCGGCGACGCGGCCTTGCTGCCGCAGCGACGACGCGAGCGCGCGCAGGAGCGCCACGCTTCGCGGCCTTCTCGTCACGGCGCGTTCCAGCAGCGTCGTCGCCGTGCTCGCGAGGTCGGCCTCGAGGTAGAGCTCGAAGCGGGCCAAGAGCGCCGTCACGTCGTCGGGATCTTGCGCCAGGATGCGATCGTAGAAGGGCATCGCGTCGCGGAAATACACGCCGCTCCGCGCGTGCGCGGCTCGCGCGTGCAAGACGGCGATGCGATCGCGCTCCGAGACGCCGCCCGTGGCGCCGCCTTTGGCGACCATCGCCTCGGCGCGCTCGATCCATTGGGCCCGCTGATTGCGGCTCTCGGCGAGCTCGCCGGCAAGGAGCAAGCGTGAGACCGACGGCCCGCGCTCGGCGGCCTTTCGAGCCAGCTCGCGGGCCTTTCGCTCCGCCGGGTCGTCGGCCAACGACAAGACCAGGTAGCGCGCGTAGGCCTCGAGGGCCTCGGCGCTCTCGCCCTTTGCCGCGCGCTCGAAGGCGTCGATGGGGCCGGCGAGGAGCGAAGGCGCGCGCCTGCCCTTCTTCGTCGCTGCGGCCGCGTGGTGGGCGGCGTCTCCGCTGCTTTCGAGCCGCTCGTCGGGCGCGCCCTTGTCGTCGGCGAGTCGCACCGAGAAGAGCGGCGCGTCTTCTTCGCCGCACACCTTGACGAGCAGCCGGTTCCAGCCGCCTTCGAGGACCACCGCGGCGGCCTGCCGGTCAGCGTCGAGCGAGCGGTACTTGGGGTCGACCATGACCTCTTGCCCGTTCCAGAAGAGCTTGAAGGCTCCGGCGCTCCCCGCCCACAGCGAAATGGCGCGACTCTTCCCGTCCGCCAGCGTTCTGTCGCGGACGTACGTCGACGCGTAGCTGCAGCCCTTTTCCGCGGGTCGAATCACGTTGCCGAGATCAATCCAACCGAACGGCGCGCCGCTCGGAAGGAGCCGCCACCGCACCGGACGCTCCTTGCCGTCGTAGCTCTTTGCCGCCGAGGGAGACTCGGCGCTGACCTCTGGCTCGAAGGCGCGGGCGAGGCCCGTCTTGCCTTCGTTGTCGAAGGGGCCCACGACCTGCCAGGCCGAGACGAACCCGAGCTTTCTGATCTGGCTCTCGGCGCCGTCGAGGTCGCCGCGGCGGCGGCGCGCGTAGGCAGCGAGCAGCGCGCCGTAGCTTCGAACGGGCGGCGCGATGGACTTGTCGGCGGCGACGTCGCGGAGCGCCTCTTCCACTTCGCGCGGATCACCCTGATCCCACTCCTGCCAAAGCTCACGCAACGCGACGTAGGCGCGTGGCGCGCCGCGACCGGCCGCGTCGCGCAGCTCAGCGATTCGTGCGAGGCGCGCCGGCTTCGTGCTGGCCTCGGCCCCGCAAGGGAACGCGGAGAAACCGAGAGCGAGGGTCCACGCGGCGAGAGCGCTCGGCCGCTTCATCGAGGAAAACACGCACAGACAGTAACGAGCCTTCGGCAAAGCACCAAGCGCGTCGCTGCGCGAGGGACCTCGGTGCGCAGGTTCGACGAAGGCCGCACAGCCGCGGCGGGCCCGTTGGGGACCGCCCCGCATGGGCTCTGGCGCGGCTGCCGACAGAAGGAAACGAGACGGGGTTCGTCGAAAGCGCTATGGTGCCGCCGTGATCGCCGGGCTCGTCCGGACGGTGAGGCCTCACCAGTGGGTGAAAAACCTCTTCGTTCTCGCTCCGATGTTCTTCCACAAGAGCGTGTTCTTGAGCACGCCCGTGGGGCCCGCTCTGAACCTCGCCGTCACCGGCAAGGCGCTGGCGGCAACAGCGGTGTTCTGCCTCTTGGCGGGCGCCGTTTACACGATCAACGACCTCGTGGACGTCGAGGCCGATCGGGTTCACCCGGTGAAGCGAGAGCGCCCCATCGCGAGCGGCGAAGTGCCCGAGAGCCTCGCCCGCACCATGGCCGTCTTGCTCGTGGTGGTCTCGCTGGGGATGGCGTTCTTGCTGAACGCAATGTTCGGCGTCGTGGCGCTCGTCTATTTCGTCGAGAACCTGGCTTACACGTTCAAGCTCAAGAAGGTCGCCTACCTCGACGTGGGACTGATTGCCTTCGGCTTCGTCCTTCGCGTCGTCGCCGGCGGCCTCGCGACGAACGTGACGCCGAGCCTCTACATGCTCGCGTCGACCGCGCTGTTGGCGCTCTTCTTGGGGTTCGGCAAGCGTCGCCACGAGCTGGCCAATGAGAATGCCGGCAAGCAGCGCGCGGCCCTCGAGGCCTACACGCCGGGGGCGCTCAACGTCGCCCTGGGTCTCGCCGGCGGCGCCACCGTCGTCACCTACGTGGCCTACACGCTCGATCCGGCGACGCAGCTGTTCTTCAACTCGAAGCTCTTGTGGATCACGGCGCCGTTCACGGTCTTCGGGATCTTGCGCTTCTTGTACCTCGTGTCGGGTCGCGGCGGTCGCGGCCTCAAGAGCGAGAGCCCCACGCAAGAGATGCTCCGCGACGTGCCCTTCGTCTTGAACCTGGTCCTGTGGGTCGTGGTCGTCGTGGCGATTGTCTATCGGCTGAGACCGGGCACGTAGCCGGAACGGCTTGTGCGTGACGGTCTAGAGCCCCAGCCTCGCATCGTGTGAATGTGAACCGGTCTAGCTAGCGCTTGGCACCCAGGTCGGCATCGTCCGGCGGCACGTACTTGCCCGGTTGCCGCTGCGACGGCGGCATCACGCTCGTGATGGGTTTGAACTCCTCGCGCTTGGCCCGGAGGGCGACCTCGATGAGGCCTGGCAGGAGGAACATCGTGAGCGCGGTTGACATGAAGATGCCCGAGATGACGACCGTCGCGAGGGGGCGCTGCACTTCGGCCCCGGCGCCGGTCGCGATGGCCATCGGCAGGAAGCCGAGTGCCGCCACCGCGCCCGTCGTGAGGACTGCACGCATCGAGTGAACAGATCCCTCGACGGTGGCGTCCCATGCCGTCGCGCCGTGCTCGAAGCGCCGCTTCACTTCGCTTGCCAGCACCACCCCATTGAGGACCGAAACCCCGGCTAGCGCGATGAAGCCGACGGCGGCCGGGATGCTGAACGACAGCCCTCGCGTCACGAGCCCGAGGATGCCGCCGACGAGCGCGAAGGGCACCACGACGAAGACGCTTACCGCGTAGCGCGTCTCGCCGAACATCCACAGGAGCATGCCGAAGATGATCACGAGGGCCATGGGAACGACAACCGCGAGGCGCTTCTTGGCGCGCTCGAAATTCTCGAATTGCCCACCCCACGAGATCTCGTAGCCCGGCGGCAAGGAGACCTCATTGGCAACACGTGCGCGGGCCTCGGCGACCCATGAGACGAGGTCGCGTCCCTCAGGTTCACCTCTACGCGGACCGTTCGCGTCAGCGCTTCTCGTCGGATCTGCGTTGGGCCTTCGGTCTCCTCAACCGTTGCCACCTCGGAGAGCGGTACCGTCGTTCCCCCCGCCTCGACGAAGAGCTCTCCCATGGCCTCCGGCGTCGAGGAGCGGGGCGGCACGAAGAGCCTGAGGTCAAAGCGGCGCTGTCCCTCGTAGATGAGGCCGACAGGAATGCCCACGCGTGCCGCTTGCACGACCGACAGGACGTCCTCCACGGAGGCGCCGTATCGAGCGAGGCGACCGCGGTCCGGGCGGACCGCGATCGTCGGAGCACCAAGAACGCGCTCGACGCGCACGTCGCCGGCACCACGGACGGTGCGGGCCACGCCGCCGACCGCCTCGCTGAGCTTCTTGAGCTCGGTCAGCTCGTCGCCAAACAGGGCGATCTGTACGTCGGCGCGTGAACCGGAGATGAGCTCGTTTGTCTTGTCCTCGATCGGTTGCGAGACGGAAACGAACGTGCCCGGCACGTCGGACTCGATGGCGTTCTTGATGCGCGTCGAGAGCTCGTCGAAATCTGGCGTCGTGGTCCACTGCTCCTTGGGCTTCAAGTGGACGAAGATGTCGGTGTTGTCGTTGCCCACCGGGTCGATGGCCACCTCGGCGCGGCCCGTCATGGCCAGCGAGGTGACGACCTCGGGGAAGCGCCTGAGGACGCGCTCGGCGGCAAGGTCGAGCTCCTTCGCTTGAGCCAGACTCATCGATGGGGCACGGCGAATGGTGACGACGGCGTCGCCTTCTTCGATGCGAGGCAGAAAGTCTGCGCCGGCGCGCGCCAGGAGAAGGACAGCGCCGGCGAGCGCGACGGTGAACGCGCCCAAGAGTACCCAGCGCATCCCAATAGCGCGCCGCAGCGTTTCGCCGTAGGCCTCCTCGAGCCGCGAGAGCCAGGTCGCGCCGCCCTTCTTCGGCGGCGGCACGAAGGTCACAAGGAGTGCCGGGAAGAAGAGAACGGAGTAGACGAGAGCGCCGAAGAGCGCGCAGGCCATGGTCACGGCCATAGGCCGAAACATCTTGCCCTCGATCCCTTCGAGCGTGAGCAATGGCAGGTACACCAGCATGATGATCGCCACAGCGAACGCGACGGGCCGAGCCACCGAGGCTGCGATCTTGGCATAGGCGCGCGCGCGGGCCGCCGATGCGAGCTGCGCGCCGGACGCCGCTGCCATCACCGCTTCTAGGATGACGATGGGACCGTCGACGAGGAACCCGAAGTCGATGGCGCCGAGACTCATCAGGTCGCCGGTGACGCCGAAGAGGTGCATGCCAAAGAGCGCGATGGCCATCGACGCTGGGATGCCGGCGACGACGACCAGCGCGCCACGCACCGTGCCCAAGAGGAGCGCCAGCACGAACGTCACGACCAGGACCCCCTCCACGAGGTTCTTCATGACGGTCGAAAGGGTGCGTCCCACGAAGTCGGAGCGGTCGTAGATCGGGTCGATGATCACGCCCGGCGGGAGGGTCTTTTGGATCTCGACGACACGCCGCTTCACCGCATGAACGACGTCGCGGCTGTTGGCGCCTACGAGCATCATCACGATGCCGGTAACGGCTTCGCCCTCGCCATCGCGGGTGATGACGCCGTGACGGAGGGCCGCCCCGACGCGCACGGTCGCGACGTTCTTGACGAGAAGCGGCGTGCCATCGCGGCCGGTTCGCAAGACGACGTTGCCGATCTCTTCCTCGTTGCGCAAGAGACCGACGCCGGTCAGCGAGAAGGACTCGCTGCTGCGGTCTAGATAGCCGCCACCGACGCTCAGGTTCGAGCTTTCGAGGGCGCTCGCTACCTCGCGAAGTGTCATCTCATGGGCCCGGAGGCGACCACGATCGATCAGCACCTGGTACTGCTTGAGGTCGCCTCCCATCGTGTTGACCTCGATGATGCCGGGAACGCTTCGGAGCTTTGGCAGCACCTCCCAATCGAGGATCGTTCGCAGCTGGGTCGGCGAGTGCTGGTCGGAGCGAACCACGAACTGGTAGATCTCGCCGAGGCCTCCCGAGACGGGAGACAGTTCGGGCTTCTTCGCAATCTTTGGCAGGTCGGATTCAACGCTCCGCACGCGCTCCAACACGATCTGGCGCGCGAGCCAGAGGTCTGTTCCGTCTTTGAAGATGACGGTCACTGCCGAGAGGCCTGAGCGCGAAACAGAGCGAAGTTCTACCAGGTTGGGGGTTCCGTTGAGCGCCGCCTCCATGGGGAACGTCACGGTGCGCTCAATCTCGATGGGAGAGAGGCCCGGCGCCTCGGTGAGCACCGAGACCTGAGTCGTGGACACGTCAGGGATGGCGTCGATCGGAAGTGTGGTGGCGGCCCATCCGCCGGCCGCGAGGAGGACGACGAAGAGGGTGAGCACCATGATCCGGAAGCGGACCGATATTTCGATGAGGCTTGTTAACATCGGGCGGCGTTTCGTCGCTTCATCATCGAAAGACCTCGGACTTGAGCGCGAAGACGCCCTTCACCACGACTCGCTCGCCAACCTCCAGACCTTGCTTGATCTGGACGCGGGTTCCGTCGCGCGAGCCGACGATCACCGCGCGGGGCTCAACGGCCGTCTCCTCGTGCACCAAGAACACCGTGGCTTTGCCGTCTACTGTGGTGACCGCGTCTCGTGGGACGACGACCGATAGCGGCGCCGTCTGCGTGTGGATCCTCGCGATCACGGACTGCCCAGGCCGAAGCTTCTCTTCTCGATTGTCGATCTCGACGCGCACCTGCGCGCTTCGCGTGTCGAGGTCGATGATGTCTCCAACGTGGGCGACCTTCCCGCGCACGAGCATCTGCGTGTTTGTCTGTGGCGACATCTCGACGACGTCGCCACGGCGAACGTGGCCCAGCTCTCGCTCGAAGACGGCCAACTCGATCCACAACGAGCGGATGTCGGCGACCTTGAAGACGGTGTGGCTGGGCTCCACAGACTGACCGCGTGACGCGCGCAGCTCGACGACCTTGCCGTCGATCGGTGACGTCAGCGCCATGACACCGATTTCGCCGCCGCCAGCGCCACCCAGCGCGCGCACCTTCTGCTCCGCCGCGTGAAGTTCGGCTCGTGTCGCTTGCGCTGTGGCGCGCGCAAGCTCGAAGTCACGCATCGACGAAACACGGGCCTCGGCGAGCTGCTTCTCGCGGGCCTCGTTCGCCGTCGCGGCCTCCACGTGAGCCCGCGCAGACAACACCGCCGCTTGCGCCTGGCCTAGCTCGGCGCTCTCCAGCTCCGCAAGCACTTCGCCCCGCTTCACGGCGTCGCCAGGGTACTTCACCACCTTGCGGACGCGCCCGGCGATTCGGGCGCCAACAGCCGCGACGGCCTCCGGGTCGAATGTTGCGGCGCCCGTGACGCTGATGGTCGGCTCCAAAGACGCCTGCTCGACGACGGCCGATTCAATGCCGGCGCGGAGCGCGAATTCTTTGGAGAAGCGGATCCACTTCCCGTCGAGACGTGCCACGTCTCGCGGTGGCGCTACAGAGGCGTCGGGGACCTTGGTCTTCTTGAGCGCGACCATGACCGCAAGGCCGACGCCGATCACCAGGCTCGCCACCGCAACCACTCGCAATACCCGAGCGCGTGGACTGGGGACGCCCACGCTCACGAGGCCGCGGCTCTTGGTTGTCGGGTTACCGGCTTCACCACTCATGGTTCGAGTCCTCCAACGGCGCGGTCAATGGCGATGCGCGCGAGCCAAGCCGTTTCGAGCGCGTCGAGCCGCGCGGTGCGGACACGCGCGAGGTCGCGTGCCGCGCTCACGACGCGAAAAATGTCGAAGCGGCCGGAGCGCCAGCCGCTCTCGACGAGCACCAGCGTGCGTTCCGCCGCCGGCAGGGCCGTGATCGTCAAGATGCCGAGCTCCCGCCTCCGCGCCTCGAAGATCGCGTGCGTCGCGTAGACCTCGCGCACGATGCGGCGCGCCTCCAGCACGAGGTGCTCTTCCTCGCCGGTCCTTTGGGCTGCGGTGCGCGCGAGTGGCCCCTGGTTCCGCTGCGCCACCGGTAGCTCTACGGACACCCCGACGATGCCCACCATGGGTGACAGTGGCGTCGCGTCGACGCCCACGTAGCCTCCGACCTTCGGGAAGGTCTCCCGTTCGAGGCGCGTCTCCGTTGCCAGCAAGAGGTCGATGCGACGGCGAATCGTATCGAGATCGGCGCGCGACGAGACGGCCTTCGGCACCAGCGTTGCCGGCGGAGGCACGGGCTGCGGGTCCGTGAGGGGCGTCGTCAGCGTGACGCCCGTGTCGGCCGGAAGGTCCATCGCATCGCGAAGGTCCATGACGTAGTCGAACTGCCGTTGCTCCTCGGCGCTGAGCGAGGCACGGGACAGACCGAGTTCGCTCTCCGCCAGGCTGCGTTCGATGTCACCGGACGCGCCCGCGTCGGCTCGGTCGCGGGAGGCGCTGAGAACGCGCTCCCCTAGCTCTACAGCGGCGCGCGACTCCCTCACACGCTGCTCGGCGATGAGGGCGCGAAGGTACGCGGAGAACGCTCGCGCTCGAGCCGAGAGTCGGTGGATGCGGAGCTCCGACTGCGCCAGGCTCTTGAAGCGGTCGGCCTCTTCGACGCGAGCCCTAGGCGCTCCGCCAGGTTCGAAGAGCATGTCTGCCGTCGCGGCGTAGCCGACGTCGCTCAGCGAGCCGCCTCGGAGCACGGGTCGCGCGTCGACCGAGAGCCGGGGGTTTGAGGGCAATATGAGGCCAGCGCCGACGCGGCGCGCCGCTGCGTCGCGCAGCTCGTGGCCTGCCATGATGACCTCCGGCGCCTGCGCCTCGGCGCGGGCGAGGCTCTCGGCTAGCGTCAACGACACCGGGCCCTCGTCGGCGGCGCGCGCTTCCGCGGCGACCAACGTCAACCCAAAGGCGACGACACAACTCATGCCCAGTTGGATAAGAGACACCAGCACCTCCGACGAACCACCGCTGCTCAGGGCCGAACGCGGCCCGAGAGTGACCTGAAGCTAGGCGCTCCGCGGTGGCGGAATGTCGACGTCGCGGCTTCCGGGGCGTGCGGCCACTAGGGAACACGGTTGAGGTCGCGTCTCGGTACGCAAGCGCGAGAGATCGAGGCGGCACGTGGCCACCATGGCGTCTTCGGCGTCCTCGTCGTCGACTCCGTTTGCCGGACCAAAGGGGTCGGCGTCGTCGACCTCGCCCAGGTCGTCGGCCTCGACCTCCCCGGTCTGATCGCACCCGGCGTCGTGGTGCGCGTGGCGCAACGTCCCGCGTTGGGAAGGCTGCCCCGCCGTGGGGCGGGCCGCCGCCTGCGAAACCACGGCTCGCGAGCCCGCTTCGGCGACGGTTATTGCCAGCCTGCTCGTCGTGGCCGACCTGCTCACGCCGAGCATGCCGACGACGAAGGCGATGAGCCACAAAACATTGCGAAACACGGACCCATGCTTTTGCGCCGCCGTCCCACCGGTGTCAAGTCGCGTCCCGGTAGCCACGCGGTTGAGCTGCACGCCTTGCACGTCCCCGCGGATGAGCTCAGGCCTTCGCCGCCCCGAAGCGGCGAGGCTGATTCGCCCGCTAGAATTGCTTGTAGATCCGCGCCATCGAGTCACCGGGGAGCTCAATCCCCAGATCGCAAAAGTGCCCAAAGGGTGTGACGACGACCTCATAGCCGGCACCCGAGAGGCGCGACCGCACGCGCTCAAGGAGCGCTCTCGTAGCCTCCGCCTCGAGGCGCGCCTCGCCGAGGTGAGCGAAGTAGTGAAGGACGCAACGCTTGGACTCGAACTTCCCCGCGACCCACTTGAGGTTCTTCACGAGCTTCGTCTCTTGCTCGGCGCCGTCGTCAGGCTCGGCGTGGACGAAAGCCAGCGCCGCGTTCGTCACCGTCACGTCGCGGTCGTCGTCGGGGGCGCTCTCAAGCGCCTTGTGGTGCGTCCGAAATCGAAATCGTTCCGCGTAGAGGAAGAGGACGCGCATGGAGGCACGTTACGTCTTGGCGGCGACGACCGCGAGCGTGCGACCCGTCACGACGCTCGAGCTCCACTCCCGCTGGAGCGAGTATGCTGCGAGCCGTGCTTACCGTCGGCGCCATCGCCACCGCGTTCGACAGCCCTGCTCAGTCTGTTCGGCGCCCGTCGACGCGGTTCGGGAGGCACCTCCGTGGCGTGAGGACAGGGAGCCGCTCTCGGCGGAGCTCTTCGCCGTGATTCGATGACCGCGCCGACGCAGCCGGTCGCGCCGCGCAACGCGCTCGTCGCGCTCGCGCTCTTGTCTGTCTACGTCGTCTGGGGTTCGACTTACTTCGCGATGCGCGTGGCTCTCGAGACGCTCCCGCCGTTCACGATGGCGGGCCCGCGGTTTCTGCTCGCTGGCGGTGGCATGTACGCCTTCCTACGGCTCCGCGGCGCACCGGCTCCGACGCGCACCGAGTGGCTCGCGAGCGCGAAGATCGGCGTGCTCCTCTTGACCTTCGGCAACGGCGCCCTCGCCATCGCCGAGCAATCCGTCTCGTCGAGCGTTGCCGCTGTCGTTGTCGCATCGATGCCCATCTGGGCCGCCGCCTTCGCGCGCCTCGCGGGGCTGCGCGCTAGCGGGCGCGAATGGCTCGGGCTCGCGCTCGGCTTTGCGGGCGTCGTCCTCTTGAACCTCGGCGGCGGACTCCTCTTCGATGCGCGCGGACTGGTCCTCTTGATGGCACCCGTCGCGTGGGCCGCCGGCTCGGTGATGAGCGGCAAGCTGCCGCTTCCGAAGGGTGCCATGGCAACGGCGACGCAGATGGTCGTCGGTGGCGTCACCCTCGTCGCGCTCGCGATCGCCACGGGCGAGCGCGTGCTCCAAGTGCCTTCCGCACGCTCGCTCGCCGCCGTCCTTTACCTAACGCTCTTCGGCTCCGTGCTGGCCTTTACGGCCTACAGCTGGCTCTTGCGAAACGTGCGCCCCGTGCTCGCGACGTCCTACGCGTACGTGAATCCGCTCGTCGCCGTCGTCCTCGGTTACGCCTACGGCGGCGAAACGGTCACCGTCATGACGCTGGCGGCCGCCGCCGTGAGCCTCGCAGGCGTCGCCCTCATCGCGCGTCGGTGAGGCTCGTCGGCGGCCCGAGGCGCCGCGCCGCTCAACCCATGGGCGAGTGGTCGAGCACGTCCATCGCGGCCTTCGCGGCCTCGCGCGCTGCGCTCTCCGACGGATAGTCGGTCTTCGGGCTCGTCATCAGGATGCGTCGCTCGTAGAGGCCTTGGGCGTTGCGGTCGAAGTCGACGAAGTGGAAGTACCACCCGGCGGACCCCTGAAGCACCTGCACGTTCTCCATCGCGCCGCCCTGCGAAATCGGCAAGCCGTGCTCGTCTCGCGCGTTCAACGTGAGCCCCTCGAACGCAAAGAACCACTCCTCCAGCTCCGCGTTCGAGAGCTTCTTGCCCCCGGGCATGCGCGCGTAGAGCTTGCCCCTCGCGTCGACGAGGCGAATTCGGAAGCCGTCACCAGCGGGCACGACGAGGACTTGGTTCGTGGGCACCTCGAGGCCCGCCATCGGCGGCGACGGCGCCTCCGAGTCCTGCTCCGCGAAGCCGGCCACGAGCGCGCGGATGCCGGCGATGGCACGCGTCCGATTGCTCGCCGTTGCGTAGCGCTCGCTGCGCCCGACTTCCTGGCCGTTCTTCGCCATCACCGCGAAGGAGAGGTTCTCCCTTAGCTCGATGCGCGCGTCGTTGAAGATGTTGCGCAGGACCGACGCGATGCCCTTCTCAGCGTTTTGCTTCGACGCATAGCGCTCCGATTGGAGGACCGTCTCGCCGTTTCTGGCCTTGAGGTTCCACACCCACTGGCCGTCACTGACCTGCGTGACGGCGAAGCGTCCGCCACCGGCGAGGACGTCATCGCGTAGCTCGACCGCGCCCTCCGCCGTGCCGTCCCCCGCAGGCTCTTCGCTCTCGGCGCCGCCACTGCAGCCCGTGGTGAGCCCCAAGGCTACGGTGAACAGACCAATCGTGAGGGCGCGCCAAGCATGCGAAGTCGTCATCGGAGCCTCCAGTTGCCGCACGTCGCGGCATGGAGAGCAACGAGCAACTCATGTGCCGTCGCCGGCCGCCGTCGGAGCCGGCGTTCCGCCTGTTTTCCCATCGCAAGCGCGCGCGTCGCAGCGGAGCGCTGGATCGAGCGCACATGGAAACCTCCCGCTCCAACACGAAGCGTGGGGGGCCCATACCCCGCGCGGGGGGGCTGCGAAGGGGCGAGCCCAGCGCTACTGCAGCTTGAACATCGCCATCGCGGGTTCGCCCGACTTGATGATGACCGAGCGGGTCTTCTGGGCACCGGACGCCGGCTTGCACGTCACCGAATACGTGCCCGGCGGCACCGACAGCTTGAGCTGCGAGCTCGTGCCCTTGGCGGCGCCGTTGACCGAGAAGGTGCAGCTCCCGCCGACGGCGACGGCGATGAGGGTGCCGTTGCCCGTCGGCGCCGGGGGCGGAGTTGCGGCGCCCGGCGGGGCCGTCACCGTCATCTTGCTCGTGGCGCTGCCGCTGCAGCCGGGAAGGGCGCGGGCCACGACGTCGTAGGTCCCCGCCTTCTGGTACGCGTGGCTCCCGAGCGTGAGCGTCGCCTCGTCGGGCGAGGTCGCGTTGCGCACGTAGCCGTCGCCGAAGTCGATCTCCATGGGGCACGCGGCCGCGCCGCCCACGAAGCTGACGCGCGCCGTCGTTTCTTGGCCCACCGGGCGCTGGTCCGGCGCGAGAACCAGGTCCTTGATGAGGCCGACGTAGCGTAGCTTCGCGCGCGAATCCAAGCGCGCCGTCAGCGCTGCCACGGCCGCTGCGTTCACGCGCGACTTGGCGAGCGGTGCGTCGTCGCGGCGGATGTTGAGGGCGAAGTCCTGGCCGCCCATGCCCCGATCTTTGCAAACCGGCGCGGACCCCATGATGAAGGGGTTCGCGTCACACGTGGCCCAGGTCGAAAACGTCCGCGTACCTTCCGGCCGTACCATCTTGACGATCTCTGACGCGCGCTTGAGCTTCGGCGACCACTCGCCCTCGATCTGAACGTGGATCCTCTCGAAGGCCGGGGGCTTGCCGGCCGGCGCAACGTTGAACTTGCACGAACCGGAGAACATGTACGCGTCGGCGGCGCCGTCGGCCGGGTTGGCGTAGGCCGCGTAGTTGAGCACCGTGCACTCGCTCGCCGGCGGCTCCGGATCGGCCGCCTGCGCGACGGAGGCAGGGATCAGGGTGAGCGTGGTCGTGACGAGCGTTGCCGAGAGGGCCGCGAAACAGAACGCGAAACGGAGGGACATTCTCCGCTGATAACACGGACCGGCGACGGCGATCACCAGCGGTTCATGCCGCCGAGATCGTGCACGTCCGCGAAGCCCAGGCCGCGGAGCGTCGTCTTGGCCGACGCGCTGCGCATGCCGCTCGCGCAATAGACAACGATGGGACGCGCGCGATCTTCGCCTAGCTCGGCCACGCGTGCGCCGAGCTCCGAGACGGGGATGTTGATGGCGCCTTGAAGGTGCCCACCGGAAAACTCCGATGGCGTTCGTACGTCGAGCAGCAGAGCCCCCGCACCGACCAGCTCCCGTGCCTTGGCGCCCATGATCTTTCCTCCGAAACGCTTGTAGAGAACCCAGACGATGAGAACGAGGATGAGGAGGCGAAGTGCGTCGCGGAGCATGGCGCGAGTCTAGAACACCACCACCCAAACGTCGTAGATGGCGTGGGCCCACACGGCGGTCGCGAAGCCGCGGAACGCGTAGATGAGCGTGAGCACCGCGCCGAGCGCCGCGCGGAAGGCGAACGATGGCAGCGTGAACGTGTCCCTTAGCGGCCCAATGTAGTGGACGCCGCTGAACAGGAGCGCGCAGGCGGCGCCCCAAAGCGCGATGACGAAGAAGCCTCGCGCGGAGAGCCGCGAGCCGCCGGTGAGCGCACGAAACGGCTCGCCGGTGACGAGCCACGCGACGAGCTGACCACCGAAGCCGAAGAGGATGACGCGGAACGCGAGCTCTTCGTAAAACCCCGCGCCGAAGGACGTGATGACGCCGCTTGCGAAGCCTTCCTTGCCTGTGTGGGGGCCCAAGAAGAGGCCTGCGGCCCAGGCGCCCGTGAGCCGCATCACGATGGCGTAGGCCGTGCCCTCCACGAGGACTTGCACGAACTTTCCCGTCTTGAACGCCTGCCCGCGACCGAGCCACGAGAAGAAGCCGGCGAAGACCACGCCGATGGAGGCCGTGAGGAGCAAATAGACGCCCGTTGACCCCTCCGAGACGGCCATGAGGTTGGTCGTGACCCAGTCGGTCGCGTTGCGAACGTTCAGGAAGACGACGCCGAAGTGGTAGACGAGGAAGATCGGGAGCGTCAGCGACAGGTCGACCCAAGCGCCGGCCCGGGAGGGCGCGCCAGCGGCTGCGGCGGCATCGGTCGGGGGGACGGCCATGGCCTCAGTTTGCCCGACGCGGCGCCTCATCGGCAAAAACCCAACGCTTCTGTGCTATTTCCGCGGCGTGAAAGCGCGCCTCGACCAGCTCCTCGTGACCCGGGGCTTGGCTCCGTCGCGGGCGCGGGCCCAGGCGATGATCCTCGCCGGGACGGTCTTCGTCGATGGCGAGCGCGTCGACAAGGCCGGCGTGCCGGTGAAAGACGACGCCGACGTGACCGTCAAAGGGTCCGACAACCCCTTCGTCTCGCGCGGCGGCCTCAAGCTCGACGGCGCGCTCACCACCTTCGGTGTCGCTGTCGCGGGCCTCCGGTGCCTCGACATGGGCGCCTCCACCGGCGGCTTCACCGATTGCTTGCTCCAGCGCGGCGCCAAAGAGGTCGTCGCCGTCGACGTCGGCTACGGCCAACTGGCCCACAAGCTGCGGGTCGATCCGCGCGTGGCGGTCCACGAGCGCACCAACGGTCGCACGCTCACGCCGGAGGTCATCGGCGGCCTCGTTGACCTCGCCGTCGTGGACGCGTCGTTCATCGGTCTCGGCCTCCTCTTGCCGGCGCTCGCTCGAACGGTGTCGCCTGGCGGCTCGCTCGTGGCGCTCATCAAGCCGCAGTTCGAGGTGGGTCGCGAAGAAGCTTCGCGGAGCCACGGCGTCGTGCGCGACGAAGCGCTTCGCGAAGGGACCATCCAAAAGGTCCTCGAAGAGGTCAGAACCTCGGGCTTTCGCGTCGTCACCACGTGCGATTCGCCGGTCGCTGGCCCCAAGGGCAACGTCGAGGCCTTCGTCCTCGCCCTTCGCGAGGCGCCATGAAGGCAAAGCGAAACCCCTCGCTGGGCGCGATCTTCCTCACCATCGTGCTCGACCTCTTGGGCTTCGGTCTCGTCATTCCGTTTCTCGCGGAAGAAGCCCGCGACGGCTTCGGAACGACGGCGTTCGTCGGCACGCTCCTCGGCGCGATCTATTCGCTGATGCAGTTTCTCTTCGTCCCCATCTGGGGCCGTCTCTCGGACCGCGTGGGTCGTCGGCCGATCCTCGTCTGGTCGGTCTTCGCGAGCGGCCTCACGATGCTGGGCCTCGGGCTCGGTCTCGCCTACGGCCACAGCGTCGCGTGGCTCTTCGCCGCGCGCGCTTTTGGTGGCATTGCGACGGCCAACCTGGGCACCGCGTCAGCCTACATCGCCGACATCACGACGCCGAAAGACCGCGCCCGCGGCATGGGCATGGTCGGCATGGCCTTTGGCATCGGGTTCATTCTTGGGCCCGCGATGGGAGGACTGCTCGCAAAGATTACGGTCAACAGGAAGACCGACGTCGTCGCTTGCTTCGCCGCGGCGGCGCTCTCGCTCGTGAACTTCATCTGGGTTTGGTTCGGTCTCCCCGAGTCCTTGCCGCCGGAGCGCCGCGCGAGGCCTTCGTCACGTCCCGGCTCTGCGAGCCCCCCCGAGTCGACGGGCACGTCGCTTCCGCCGCTCGGTCCGCGCCGAACGCTCGCGCCCATCGACATGGGTCACGCGCGCGCCGTCCTCGCCGACGCGCCGCTCGCCAGGGCCATCCTGGTGAACTTTCTCATCGTCGTGGCCTTCACGAACCTCGATCAGACCTTCCGCTACTTGAACAAAGACGCCTTCGGTATGGACCAGGTCGACACGGGGATTCTCCTCGCGTTCATCGGCGTCGTCGCCGCGGTCGTGCAGGGCGGCCTCATTCGTCCGCTGACGAGGCGCTACGCTGAGGCGAGCCTCGTCCGCGTCGGGACGGCCCTCCAGTGTCTCGCGTTCGCAGGCATCGCGCTCTCGCCTAGCCTCGGCCGCAGCTTGCTCTACGCCGCGTCGGGCCTCTTGGCGCTCGGCAACGGGATCACACAGCCGACGGTCTCCGCCTTCGTCTCGAAACGCGCCGATGCCACGCGGCAGGGCGCCGTCTTGGGGACGAACCAGTCGTTCGCCGCGTTGGCTCGGGTCATCGGCCCGGCCTTCGGCGGCTACGTTTACGGCGCGATCTCGATGCGTGCACCTTACATTGCTGGCGCCATCGGCATGGGCGTCGCACTCCTCGTCGCGATGACGCTTCGCGGCGATGCGCCGGGCACGCCGGCTGCCAGCGTCGCCGCCGAAACCGCCGACGGTTCTCCTGAGTAAACGCGCTCGCTAGCGCTCGCCGTGGAGCGCGCGGGCGAAACGCTCCACGGCCTCGGCCACGCGCGGACCGGGCCGCAAGACGCTCTCGTCGTCGATGCCGACGACGCGGCCTTCGCGCGTCGCGCGCAGCGAAGATAGGCCGGGCGTGTCCTTGTGGATGCGCGTCGGCGCTTTGGTCATGGCGACCGTGGTGTCGAGGATGATGTCGGGATCGAGGGCCAGCACGCGCTCGAGGCTCAAGACGGGGTAGGGCGGCCCTTCCGTGACCACGTTGTCTCCGCCGGCGAGGCGCAGGAGCTCGTCGGGGAAGCTCTTCGGCCCCGCGGCGACGAGCGGCTCCAAGTCGAAGAGCAGAAGCACGCGAGGCCGCCTCTTGCCGCCGATGCGAGCCGCGGTCTTCGCGATTCGCTCCGACGAGGCGCCAACCAGCGCGCGCGCCCTCTCGCCCTGACCGACGGCGGCGCCGAGCGCGAGGATCGACTCGTGAATCGCGCTGACCGTCTCCGTCTCAGGGAACATCGTGGCGATGCCGCGCTCCGCGAGGCGGCTCGCGAGCGCAGGGCCCGCAGGACCGCGAGCGCCGACCACGAGCGTGGGTGTCGCGGCGAAGATCGCCTCGAAGTTCGGATCGGTGTAGCCGCCGACGACGGGGACCGCGCGGGCCTCCGGTGGCGTGTTGCAATACCGCGAGCGACCCACGACGACGGCGCCAGCGCCGAGCGCAAAGAGCGTCTCGGTGGTGGAGGGCGACAGCGATACGACGCGAATCGGCCGGGCGTCGACGCCCGCGCCGCCACCGCCGGCGTCGCGACGGCACGCGACGAAGACGAGCAGTACGAAAACGAGCCTCCAGATACGCATCGATGCCCGGAATCTTCCTCTGAGGCCACGTTTGCACAAGTTTACGCAGGCCGGAGGGGCACTTAGGGCGAAACGGCCTTGACCGGGGGCGAGGCTTCGGCTTTAGCTCCCGCCGTTGAGAGGAGAGGAACCCCAATCATGATTCGATCGATCTTGGCCGTCTCGGCTGCAGCACTTTGTCTCTTCGGCGCCCGCACGTCTGCGGCCCAGGACACGAGCACTGTCGGCGGCAGCGTCGGCGGAAGTGTTTCCACGGGCGGCGACGCCAACTCCACCTCGATGCTTCCGAAGCCCACGCCTCCCGCGGCCCCTGCGGCGCCGGCCGCTGGTGCTGCGGCCCCGGAAGGGCCCAGCGATCACGAGCAGGTCGTCGGGCGTTTTGCCGTCGGCTACATGGGCGTCTCGCAGATCCCCGTCGCGGGCCTCGGCCTCGTCACCGCGCCGTTCATCGGCATGCGTTACTGGATGAGCGACCGCATCGGCCTCGACGTGTCGCTCGGCCTCCGCACCCAGTCGGGCTCGGCGGAAAACGTCAACGGCAACCAGACGCAAACCGTCGAGCAGCCGGGCGTCCTCGTCGGCGGCGTCAAGGCCGGCGTGCCCGTGGCGCTCGCGTACGGCAAGCACTTCACCTTCACCATCGTTCCGGAGCTCCTCCTCGCCGGTGGAACATCAACGCTGAAGCAGCAGGGCCAGCCCGACACGAGCCGCACCGGCTCGCGCATCGAGCTCGGCGCCCGTGCCGGCGCCGAGATCCAGTTCGGATTCATTGGCGTGCCGCAGCTTTCGCTGCAAGGCTCAGTGGGTATGAACATGGCGCGCATCGCGACGAAGCAGTCGCAAGACACGCCGAACGGCACCAACAGCAGCGCGACCGACACGCTCGCGTTCGGCACCACGGTTCAAAGCGATCCGTGGGCGCTCTTCACCAACAACATCGCCGCGCTCTACTACTTCTGAGAGGTTCCCATGCGAAACAAGCTTCATCTTTCGCTCTGGGGCGCGCTCTTCGTGGGCGCGTGCTCGAGCGGCGGTCCGGGCACCTACACGTCCCTGTCCTATACGCGCGAGGCCCCCGGCGACACGTTCGAGTCTCCGGGAACCGTTCTTTCGGGCAACGAGTCGGCAGGCTCGAAGACCGGTCAGGGCAGCTCGGCGGATCCGCCGGCCACTAGCCGCGATGGCGGTTCGATCACCATCAAGGAGGCTGGCACACCGATCGAAGCCAGCGTGATCATCGAGGCCGGCGGCCCCGTGCCGGAGGGTGGCAGCGCCACCGCGTGCGAAGACCTGCAGACGTGCTGCGATTCGCTCACGGGTTCCACGAAGACCACGTGCCAGAGTGTCGTCGACACGGGTCAAGCATCGAGCTGCGCCGCCGCGTTGACCAGCCTCAGCTCTCAGTGCGGTTGAAGCAGGGCTAAACGCTCTCGCTTGCCAAAGAAAAAGGGCCGTCGCGGTATCCGCGGCGGCCCTTCGTCTATTTGGCGCTCCGGTGCGCCCCGATTCGGTCAGCCGATGTTGACGGCGCCGAGGCGATACATGTGCTCCATGACGATCTTGACGGCCTCGGTCTTCTGACGGAACGAGGGCTGCTTGACGCCGAGCGCCGCCGCAACGCCTGCCTGCCCGTGACTGAACTGCATGCTGGCAAGCACGAGGCCTTCCTTCGTCTTCACCTCGGGCATGAAGGGCATCGTGGTCCCGGGGTTGTAGGTCGACTCGGTGCCTTCGTAGTTCGGATCGAGGCAGTCGGAGATGTCGTTGGCCGCGAGGACGCGGAGCATCGGCTTGTGGATGACGTTCACGGCTTGTTGCGCGTGGAGCGGCCGCAGCGGATGGTCCGTCGGGAAGCCAGCGCGGTAGACCTCGTCGATCATCTCCTGCGTCTGCACGCCGCGGACAGCTGCCTTGCAGGGGGTTTCCTTGCCGGGGCTGCACTTGGTGAAGATGCCCGAGTTGATGCTCGCGTGAACGGCGGCCCAGTTGTAGATGGTCCGAAGGACCGAGCTATGGTCGTAGACCGTGTGCGAAACGTGCGCCTTCTTCACCATCGGGCCCAGGACCATGGCGGGGACGCGGAAGCCGAGCGGCTTGAAGTTGCGATCGGCGTCTTTGTCGGCTGACGAGGAAGCGAACGCGACGCCCGGATCCTGGTGGTCGTAGAACGAGCCGTGCTCGTCGTACATGATGACGAGGAGCGTCTCGCTCGCCTGCTTACGGTTCGCCGTCTTGCCGTAGAGCATGTTGTAGACGCTCTTGACGAACGCCTGCCCCATTTGGATGTCGTGCGGCGGGTGATCGTCGGCAGAGAAATACGGCGGCTCGATGTACGAGACGGGCGGCAGGTCGCCGACCTTGCAGCGCTCCTCGAAGGAACGGTCCTGAGCGACGCTGCGGATCAGATTCTCGAGCCAGCCCTTCTTCGCCTTGGCGGCGTCCACGAAGAGCTTGCCCGCGGGGCTGTTGCCCGCGAACACGTTGGCCATGCCGCGGTTCGCGTCAGCAAAGTTGGTCGCGTCGTTGCCATACATCGCCTGAATGAGCGGGGCATCGACGTAGAAGTTGTAGAAGTTGATGTTCGAGTCGCGGAGCACCTTGAAGATGGTGTCGAGGTCGTGGCGCGAGTCGCGCTTGACGTCGGTGCCGATGGCGCCGCCGGCGGTGCCGCTGTGAACGTAGTAGCGGTTGGGCCAGGTCGGCCCGCAGACCGACGCGTACCAGTTGTCGCAGAGAACGAAGCGGTCGTAGATCGCGTGGAAGACCGGCGTGTCGCTTCGCTTGTAATACGACATCGGCGAGTCGGCGTGCCCGCAGGCCGCGAGCTTGAGCTCGACGGACGCGTCCTTGCCGGCCTCGGCGCCGCAAAGCAGGGCGCTCGCGTTCTGAGTGCCGTCGGTGCAAATCTGCTGGAACGCGTCACACGTGGCGCCCCAGGCCGGACCGAGGTCGCCGAGCTCGCCGCGATCGCGGAGGTGCTCGATGATGAAGCCGTCCATCTTGCCTTGCTTCGGGAGCTGACCGGGCGCGACGCGAACGGGGTTCCACTGGTTGTGGCACTCGACCCACTCGTGGTTGATGTCGCCGATGCTGTAGCCGAGCTGCTTGTCGTGGGCGTAGAAGACCTTCACGCCGTCGGCCTCTTTGCCGTTCGGAGCCTTCGGGTTCCACTCGCTGCCGGTCAGGCCGTTGACGCGGCGGTCGCCGGGGCGCTGGTCCGGTCGACGGGGATCGTAGTTGTACTTCTCGACGCCTTCACCGCCCTGGGCCTTCGCGATCGACAGGTGCCCGAAGTAGTGGTCGAAGGAGCGATTCTCCATCATGAGAACCACGATCTTCTTCACCTTCGAGAGCGCCGTCGCCTTGGCGTCGAGCTCATCGAGCGTGACCTCTTCCTCCTCCGCGTTCGCGGAGCAGCCGAGGGTAGGGATGGCGGAGAGCCCCGCGCCAGCGGCGAGGGACTGAAGGAGTTGGCGGCGGCGGAGGGAAAGCATGGGCAACCTCTTCGCAAGGGTCGCGCCAAACGCTCTTATTGCCAACTCCCAGACAACCCCGCGACAACCGGGGCTACCGTCCCGAAATGTGGGCCCCGCATGGATCGAGGGGCCCCCGCCCCGCGGGCCGGGATGGACCTGGTTTGGTCGCGTGAGGTCTGTCGCGTCGCAGCTTCACGGGGCCAAATCGAGGGGCACATTCCCCAGAAAGACCCCTGCGTCGGCGCCGCGACGGAAGAGCTCGGCCATCGCCCGGACGACGTCTTCGCGCATGTCGCGCGTGTCCTCGTTCGCGTACATCGCGAGGTACCGATTGAGGAGGCCCGCGTCGAGGCCCACGTCGGCGCGCTCATCGGCCGCGAGCAGCGCCTGGGCCACCTCGTCGTGGTGCGCGATGGCCCACTCGATGGACTTACGGCAGAGGTCTGAAACCTTGGCGATGAGCGGCGCGCCGAGGTCGCGGCGGATGACGTTGCCGCCGAGCGGAAGGGGCAAGCCGCCGGTTTGCGAGGCCCACGCTTCGCCGATGTCGAGCACGCGGGCGAATCCTTCGCGCTCGTAGGTCAAGCGACCCTCGTGGATGAGCAACGCCGCCGCGACCTCGCCGCCGCGCAACGCCTCAAAGGTTCGGGCGTAAGGCGAGATGGGGAGCACCACCGGCTCATACGGACGCGCGCCCATCAAGATGCGGAGCACCAGCGCCGCCGTCGTGCGTGCGCCCGGGATTCCGACACGCTTCTCGCGGAGGTCGTCGAGCGACGTGGCTCCGCCGGGCACGGTCACAACAACGGGCCCATAGCCTCGACCAACGGACGCGCCGTGGGGCAGCAGCTGGTAGCGCTCGTGAATGGTGGCGTAGCGCGCGATCGAGACGGCGAGCACGTCGACGTCGCCGGCATCGGCGCGCGCGTTGAGGCTCTCGGTGTCGGCACGCTCGGCGGTGAACGTCAGGCCCCCGGTGTCGATCTTTCCCGCGACGAGCGCGTAGAACATGAAGAGGTCATCGCTGTCGGGTGAAAAGGCGAGGCGGATGTTCATGGGCGGCTTTGGGCGGGCTGATGGTAGGGGCGCGCCACGGCTGCGCCTAGCCTCGCGCGCCTGCCCGTCGTCGCCGCCTTCGCCCGCCGCCGCCCTCGCCTGCCTTGCAAGCGCTCGGAGCGCCGTGAGACAAGCATGCGGTGCAGATCGTTCGTCTCGCGCTCCCCTCGGGCCCGGTGTTCGCAGAAATCGATGGCGACAGGGCGTTCCCGCTCGATGCGCCCCCGTGGCTTGGGGGCCGTCGCGATGGGGCGGCCCTACCTTGGCGAACGCAGCGGCTCCTGGCGCCGGTCCTGCCGCCCAAGATTCTCTGCGTCGGTCGCAACTATGCCGAGCATGCGAAAGAGCTCGGCAACGAGGTGCCCAAGGAGCCGCTCCTCTTCTTGAAGCCGAGCTCTTCGCTGATCGGTCCCGGCGACGCCATCGTCCTGCCAGCGGAAAGCAAGCGCGTGGAACACGAAGCGGAGCTCGGCGTCGTGATCGGCACGCGGGCGAAGGCGGTCCGCGAGCAAGAGGCGCTCGACTTCGTCTACGGCTACACGTGCGTCGGGGACATCACCGCTCGCGACCTCCAAAAAAGCGATGGCCAGTGGTCCCGCGCCAAGGGCTTCGACACGTTCTGTCCCGTCGGTCCCGTCGTCGAAACGCGGCTCGATCCGCGTGATCTCGCCGTGCGCTGCCGCGTCAACGGCGTGACCCGCCAGGATGGTCGGACGAGCCAGATGGTTTTCTCGGTCGCAGCGCTCGTCGCTTACGCGAGCCGCATGATGACGCTCGAGCCGGGCGACTTGCTCGTCACCGGAACGCCGAGCGGCGTGGGGCCGTTGGTCGGTGGCGATCGCCTCGAAATCGACATCGAAGGCATCGGCGTCTTGGCCTGCGACGTCCGCGGATGAGGGGCCTTCGCCCATGACGGTCCGGCCTTCGCGCGCGACGCTGGCGATCGTCGTCGCGGCGGCTCTCGCCGTCGCCCTCGCGATTGGCTACGCGCGGCGCGAGCGCGACGAGGCGCGTTGCGGCGATGGCTTCACGTCCCGCGCAGGGCTCTGCCGCCCCGAAGGGTGTCCAGCGCCCCTCGTCGTCGCTTCGGGCGCCTGCTCCGCTCCGCCTTCGCGCGTCGTCGTCCCCGACACGACGCTCACGCTCGGGCCGTCCGACTGGGAGGCGCAAGGGCAGGTGACGCCCCGCGAGCTTCGGGTGAAGACGTTCGCCATCGACGCCTTCGAGATCACGCGCGCCGAGTGGCAGCGCGCTCAAAAGGCCGCGACGAAGACCGACGGCGAGCCCGCCGAGGACGGGCTGCGCGCGATGGCGGGGGTCGGTCACGAAGAGGCGTCAGCCTTTTGCGTCGCGCGCGGCGGCGCGCTCCCGACCGACGACCAATGGATCGCTGCGGCGGCGGGCCTTCGCGGCTCGCGCTATCCGTGGGGCGACACGGGCGCCGTTTGCCGTCGCGCCGCTTGGGGCCTCGCGACGGGCCCCTGCGCTCGCGGGGCAGGGGGCGCCGACACCGTAGGGGCCCACGCTTCGGGGGCCACCGCCTCGGGCATTTACGATCTCGCTGGCAACGTCGCCGAGTGGACCCGTGGTGATGCGGCGAGCGCCGTTGCGGCGGTGCGAGGTGGTTCGTGGCGCACCGAGCTAGCCGCCGAGCTTCGCACCTGGTCGCGACGCGAGCTCGCGAAGACCGAAAGACTCGACGACGTCGGCCTTCGGTGCGTCTACGAACCTTGATGCGTGCGGTCTACAGCCTTACCTGCAGGCTGACCACAGGCCCGAGAAAGCTCTGCTCCGGCTGCTGCTTGAGCGCTCGGAAGCCCGCCCGCAGATCGACTCGACCGAGCGATACGCCTCCTTCGAGGCGCCCGTCGAGGATGGGTGGGCCGTGGGCGCCGAGGCTCGTCGTCGCGCCGGCGTAGAACGCGAGCGGCCTCACGGGATAAGCGCGCGCTTCGAGCGCCAGGTCGAACTTCGGGATGGTCTCGCCGAACCCGTGCATGAGTGAGCCACCAGCGAGTGCGTAGAGCTCGAGCGCCGACACCGTTGCGCCGAGCACGTTGGGCCCGAGGCGCGCACGAAACACGTCGAGGGTGTCGAAGGTCTTTGCAGCCCGATTGGGCTCGTAGAAGCGCTCCCAACCGGCGCCGAGCATGAAGAGCCCCACGAAACCGTTCAAGTTGGCGTCGTGCGAGGCGACCTCCTCGTTCACCGCGAAGAAGCCACCGCCGCGCAGCTCGCCGTTGCGTTGGAACGCGACGCGGCGCGCCGTCACGCTGCCGTCCGCGCCCTCGTCTCGGCGGTATGGACTCACGTAGGCGCTGCCACCGTCGTCGGAGTAGATCGTCGTGGCGAGGCGTCGGCGGAGCACGAGGGCCTCAATCTCAGCGCGATCGTCGACCACCGGCGGCTCGTCGTCGGTCGCGGTCTGATGGGACCCCGACCCGCCGGAGAAGAGGGCCGAGAGAATGCCACCGACGATCGATGCGCCGGTGCTCTTCTTCTTGTGGGTCGAGCCGTCGCTGTCCTCTGACGAGTCCGACGACGAGGAGCTCGACGATGACGTCGGAGGGGGCCGGTGCGGCTCCTGAAAGCGCCGCAGCGAGCCGTCCGCATGAGCGGCATGCGCTTGCACGATGGTGCCGGCGGCGAACGCGACGGCGACCAACGTCCGCACAATTCTGGGAGCTGCGCGCTTCACGGCAGCCCACGCAGCAACCGCCGCGCCAGGGACTCGCCTCGCAGTTTTGGCTGAGTTTTCCGTGGCGTGAAGGTCCGTACACGACGTGGCCTGTGCCCTTTCGGCCCAGCCACGCTACCTACAGCGGCACCCGCAAAGTCCGCTGACGACCTCCCGGGTCTGCGGCTACCCTCGGGGATCCCATGACAGCCGCCGTCTTGAGCATCGGGACCGAACTCGTCCGTGGCGAGCTCCTCAACAGCAACGCCGCGTGGCTTTCGGCGGCGCTGACGGATCTCGGGTTCGAGGTCGTCGAGAACATCTCCGTGGCCGACGACAAGCCGAGGATCCTCGGCGTGCTCGATCGGCTCGCTCGCGGCTGCCGCGTTCTCGTCTGCACCGGCGGCCTCGGGCCCACGACCGACGACCTGACGACCGACGCTGTGGCGACGATGCTTGGTGCGGCGCTGGTTCGCGACGAACCGTCGCTCGAAGCCATCCGTCGTCGCTTCGAGCGGCTCGGCCGCACCATGTCCGACTCGAACATGAAGCAAGCGGACTTCCCCGCGGGGGCCGAGATCTTGCCGAACCCCATCGGAACGGCGCCGGGCTTTTCGGTGCGCATCGGCGAGGCGCTCGCGTTCTTCATGCCGGGCGTCCCGGCGGAGATGCGCCGCATGTTCGACGAGCAAGTCGTGCCGCGCATCCGCGCGCTGGCGCCGCAGGAGAGCTACCAAGTCCGGCTACGCACGTTCGGCCTGCCGGAGAGCGTCGTGGGCGAGCGTCTCCGCGGCGTCGAAGAGCTCTTCCCCGGCGTCACGATCGGCTATCGAGCTCACTTTCCTGAGATCGAGGTCAAGGTCTTGGCGCGCACCTCGCCGGCGTCCGAAGCGCGAGACCTCGCAGAGCGCGCCACCCAAGAAGTGCGCATGCGCATCGCCGACGTCATTTACGGCGAGGGTGACGACACCTTCGCCGGCGTCCTCGGGCGAGAGCTGCGGAGCCGCAGCTACAAGCTCGCCATCGCCGAGTCGTGCACTGGCGGCCTGATTGGGCACCTGCTCACCAAAGAGCCCGGCGCGAGCGAGGTCTTGGTGGTCGACGCAGTGACCTACGCGAACACCGCGAAGACGCGCATGCTCGGCGTCGGCGAGGAGGTCATCCGTGGCCACGGCGCCGTCAGCAGCGAGGTCGCCGCGGCGATGGCCGAGGGCGTGAAGCACGTGTCTGGCGCCGACGTCGCGTTGGCCGTGACGGGCATCGCCGGCCCCTCCGGTGGCAGCGACGAGAAGCCCGTCGGCACCGTCTTCCTCGCTGTCGCGTGGCCCGGTGGCCTCGTGGTGAAGGAGCGAAGGTTCCCCGGCGACCGCACGCAGGTCCAAAAGCTCGCGGCCTACGCCGGCCTCCATCTCGTTCGCGAACTCTGTTGCGCGCCGCGGCCCTCAACGCTCGCGCTCGAACGCTGATCGCGTCGCGGTCCGGTCTTTGCCGCGCGCGTCTTTCCGCAGGCGCCGATCTTTTTTCGCTTACGGCCGTGCGCTTTGCCTTGACTAAGTGTGCTCCGCGATGAGAGTTCCCGGCGATGCCCCACGCCGCTTTCGACCTCGAGCCCGCCGACGCCGAACGCCTCCTTGCGGATCTCGCTGAACGCGGCCTCGTGGAGCTCGACTCGCCGTCGAGCGTTCGGGGCCTCGCGCCGGGCCTCGCCGACTTCCTCGAGCACCAGCCGCGTCCGCTTCGACGCGGGACCGATCTTGCCGAGTGGCTCCTCGATCAAGACGGCGTCTCGGAGCTCTTGGCGGAAGACCAAGAGCTTGCGGAAGCCGTCGAGAAGTTTCTCTCGTCGGTTCCGCCGCCGCCTTCGGCCGTGGCTCACGGTTTCCAGAACGTCCTCGAGGCGGAAGGCCGTTGGGCCGGCACGATGCACGTGAACGTCGGCATCCGCGATCCGTTCCCCGTTCGCGTCGAGCTCGACGCGCCGCCCACGGAGGCGTGCATCGCTCGGCTCGCGAAGGTGCGCGAGTTCCTCCGCGGCTCTTGGGGTGGCACGCTCGCGCCGGCCCTCGCCGAACGTTTTCCTCCGCTCGTCGACGAGCCGGAGGCGGCGCAGGCCCTCCTGTCGCTGACGGTCTACCTCGGTGACGCCGCGCCCCGTTGGAGCGCGCAGCTCACTTTCGACTTCCCGCTCTTCCGCGACACGGGCTTCTTCCTCGACTTCGAGGGACGGCGCGTGGTGGACGGCTGCGCCGTCGAGTGACGCCGAGCGCGAAGCGTAACCTCCCCACGCGCTGGGGGCTGTAGCGGGCGATGGCGTCGGTACGGCGGGGGTCGCGCTCGGGTACGAAGCGGAGACTCACGCGAATGCGTCGGCGGCGGAGCCGAAGGCGCGAGCGTCGTGCCGGCACATGGATTGCGTGAGCCAGCCCATGATTCGAGCATCCGGTTTCGCCCTGCTTGTCGGTCTAGCCGCCTGCGCGCCTGCCGACCCCTCGTTCGAGGATTCAGAATCAGGAACCGCGAACGATGAGCTTGTCGGTGCGCCGCCCACGGCCTTGGTGTTGGCGCAGTCTCTCGACACGGGCGGTTTTCGCCTGAGCGACGTTGCCATGGTGCCGCTCGATGCGGAGCGTCGTCCCCTCGCCGCCGCGGGGGCGAAGCTCTACGCCATGGAGCTGTACCCGTCCCCGTCGCCCGCGTTTGGATGGACCTACCTCGGGGGACGGCTCGTGAGCAGCGATTCCACTCTGTCGATTCGCATCGAGGGCCCAGCACGCCCCGGCGCGAGCCTCATCCTCGGAGCGTGCGAACGCGGAGATCCGGACTGTCGGTTCGTCTTCCGGGACAACATGTTCGTCAGCGAGCGAGACCCTTCGCTGAGCATTTTTGCGCCGGCCGGCATCCGGAACTCGCGCCTCGTGCTTGAGCGCGACTGCACACCTCGCCGGATTGGGTGCGCCTTCGGCCGTCCCCCGTCGACGGGGGAACGTTGATGCGAGGTCACCTCGCTCGATGCGGAACGACGCGCTCCGGCGCGCGGCGCTCGGATAATCCGCGGGGATGCGCGCGGCGCCGCGCCTGGCCGTGAAAGCCCGTCACCGCTTCTGGCCAAGGATCGTGTCCGCGACGACGCGGGCGTTCTTGCATTGACCGGTCGCGGTCCACGAGCTTGCGCCCGTTCGCGTCGGCCCTGCGATGAGGATCAGCTCGCGCTCTTTCACGAGGAACGAGAGTGGACCCGTCTCGGGCCGCTCGAAGCACGCGAAGGTCTGGCTCTTCGCGCTCTTCGCCCCCGCCTTGGCAGCGCCGACCTGTTTGGCTTCGAAGCCCTCGACGAGCGCCGCGAACGCCGCCTCGGCGCCGGTGCGCCGCTTCGACCCGGCTTTCTCGTCGTAGACAATTCGGAGTGCCAAGGCCACCTCGTCGCCCCTCGTGGCGAGCGTGGCGCGATCACCCCCCCACCCGCGCGCGATGCTCTCGGCGCGCGACTCGTCGATCCATTCGCCGAAGGTGAGCCGCAGGCCCAGCTCGCCGAAGGTGTCGGTGTCGAGCTCGCAGAAGCCGGCGCCGAAGCTCTGCGCGTCGGGGGCCGGGACGACGAGCGGCGCCTCCTTGGCGAGCCACTTCTCCGGGTGGAGGATTTGCTCCGTGGACTGAACGCCCTCGGCCCAGGCGCGGTTCACGAGCGGCCAGCCGCCTTTCGTGCGTAGCGCGTGGACGAAGAGCGTGCCGAAGACGTAGGGCGCCACCAGCGCGACGCGCATCGCGTGCGGAGCCCGCGCGCTGGGCCCCGAGCTGACGTTGGCCATGATCTGTTGCGTGAAGACCTCGGCGGGCAGATCGATGGCCGTGCGCCCCGAGCCCGCGATGAGCACGTCGAACATGGCGCTCGTGGCGTCGCCCTCGGCTAGCGCCGAGGTGGTGGCCGAGAGGTCGCTCTTGCCGGGCTTGTACTTTGAGCGCACGCCCAGATCCCAGTGTTGGTCTTGGAGCGCGTGCACGAGCTCGTGCGCGAGCGTCGCCTTTGCGTTGTCGTCGTCGAGGTCTGCGGCCATGTACATCGTGCGGTCGGCGGGCTCGTAGTAGCCCGCGAGCTGCGCCTCGAGCAGCGCGTAGGTCTCGGCTTCGTAGTCGAAGTTGGTGGGCAGCAAGCCGAGGAGCTTCATGGAGAGGCCCTCGTTGCGAATCGCCGCCTTGGGCACCTCGCGGGCGACGTGGGCCTTCACGCGGTCGAGCAGCGCGACTCGGTCGAGGGTTCTTCCCGGCACCTCGCTCTTGGCGACGAGACCGCGCGCCTCGGAAACCTTCTTTAGCATGCGCGCGATGCGGCGCGTGTCGTCGCCGCCGGCGGCGACGCGGGCCACCGGCGCGCCGGCGTCAAGCGGCGTTGATGCCACCAGGGGTGGCGGCGTCGTTGTCGTTGGCTCTTGCGCCGGCGCGGGCGAGGCGCCCGAGCAACCGAGGACGACCGCCGTGACCGCCGCGAGCGAGTGCCTGTTCACGCGGGGCCCGCATTTGCGGCGCCGCGCAGCGCCGAATCGCGAATGCCGCGAATGGCCTCCGCCGTGTCGGGCCGCGAGAAGACCGCGTTTCCAGCTACAAAGACCCTGGCGCCGGCCTCTGCCGCCAACGCCGCCGTGCGCGCGTCGATGCCGCCGTCGATCTCGAGGTCAATGGGCCGCCCCGTTTGGTCGATCATCTCGCGAATCGCGCGGACCTTCGGCAAGACGAGCTCCAGGAACGACTGCCCTCCGAAGCCAGGGTTGACGCTCATGACGAGGACCAGATCGGCCTGGTCGAGCGCGTAACGGAGCGTCTCGTGGCTCGTGGCCGGGTTCAGCGTGACACCGGCGCGCTTCTTGAGGGCGCGGATCGACTGCAACGTTCGGTGCAGGTGCGTGCTCGCCTCGACGTGCACTGTGATGGTGTCCGCGCCCGCCTCGGCGAAGGCCTCCACGTAACGTTCCGGCTCGACGATCATGAGGTGCACGTCGAGCGGGAGCTTCGTGATGCGACGCAGCGCCTTCACCACCGGGGGTCCGATGGTGATGTTCGGCACGAAACGACCGTCCATCACGTCGAGGTGAAGCCAGTCGGCGCCGGCGGCCTCGACGCGGGCCACCTCCTCGCCGAGGCGTGTCCAGTCGGCAGACAAGATGGACGGAGCGATGAGCACGGCGGCCAGCATAGTGCCTTGCGTAAGGTGAAACGAAGGGAAGTTCGCCGTCTCCGCCGCTGAGGCCCCCATCGCTCTGCGCGAGGCGGAGCCGGCGCCTTCGCCGTTGGGCTTGCTTGAGGGGCGGTTCCGTCGGACGCTGCACCCTCATGCGAACCCGTCGCATCACCAAGGGCGATTTCGATCGCATCGTTGAGGTCATCGATCACTGGTGGGGTGGCCCCATCAGCACCTTCGCCCATCCGATTTTCTTCTACGAGCTCGGAGCCCGCGCGCTCATCGCGGAAGATCCCGACGAGGGCATGATCGGATTTCTGCTGGGCTTCGTAGCCGCTGAGCCCGTCTCGACGGGGTACGTGCACCTCGTCGGCATCAACCCCGACTACCGTCGTCGAGGGGTGGGCCGGCTCCTTTACGAGACGTTTACCGACGAGTGTCGAGCCGCTGGCTGCGAGCGCATGAAGGCCATCACGACGCGCGGGTACGAAGGGTCGATTCAGTTTCACCTGGCGCTCGGTTGGGACTCCGTCGAGGTCTCCGACTACGCGGGGCCGGGCCGCGCGCGGATGGTCTTCAGTCGAACGCTCGGCTCGCCGCGGGGGTGAGGGCGAGGCTCCGCCGCGGCGCCCCCCGCGTGTGGTGGACGGAAGCGCTTCCTTGTCATTGCCCTCGAGGCGGCGTAATCCCAAGGAATGGCGCACACGACGGAACGCAGTTCGCAGCGAGGCATTCCCGTCGATCCCCCGGTCGCGGCGGCGCAGCTCAGGGACATCGGGCTCTTTGGTGCGCTCTTCGAGGACGTCCTCGAATACCTCGCCCGGTCGCTCAAGGCGCAGCGCGTCGGCGCCGGCGACGCCATCTTCCGCGAGGGCGACGCGGCCCGTGAGATGTATGTCGTGCTCGATGGCGAGCTGGAGGTGCTGAAGAGCAGTCGCCGCGGTCGCGCGACGCGCATCGCGATCCTCGGTCCCGGCGACTGCTTTGGAGAGATGTCGCTCATCGACGTCCAGACGCGCTCCGCCACCGTTCGTGCCCTCGGACCCACGAGGCTCTTGCGCATCACGACGGAAGATCTCGACGCGCTCTACCGACACGATCTCAAGGCCTATGCGCTCATCACGCTGAACATCGCGCGGAACCTCTCGCGCCGATTGCGCGTGACTGACGGCATCCTCGCGGACATCGCGGCGTCGGTGATGGACGAGTACGTCGTCTCACGCGCTGCCAAGCCCTGAAGAACGCGTTAGCGGCGTTTCGAGGCGCGGACCAACGGACGCGTCAGTCGGCGGGGGCGTCCGACGCGGCGTCGCCCGGTGCGATGGTGCCGTCGGCGGCGGCGTCGGTCACACCCCCCTCATCCGTGACGCCGTTGCTCGCGCCGTCCGGCGTAGCGGCGTCCGAGCCTTGAGACCCGGAACCGGCGTCGCCTCCGCCCGTCGAGACCTGCGGAGGTGACGCGGCGTCGCTCCCGGTTTTGGCGTCGCTTCGGCCGGCGTTGGCCGGCTCGTCGACGCCCGGAGGGATGGGCTGCGGATTCAACGAACAGGCGACGGCCGCCGAAGCGACAACGAGCAAAGCTAAGAGGAGCCGCCGCTTCATCCTGCGTCTCCTCCGTCACTGCTGGCGACGCCGGTGGCGTCAGCCCCGGCGTCGAGCGTCGCGTCGGCGCCCGCGTCGCTGGGCTGAACGCCCGCATCGAGAAGAGGTGACGGCGGGCTCGCATCCGCCTCGGCGACGCCGCCTTCGCGATTCGGATCCGAGGGGTTCGTGGTCGTGCTGGCGTCACTTGCGGCGCCGGCGAAAGGCGCGCCGGCGTCGGGCCCGTCGCTCGACTTTTCCGTCAAGCCAGGGGGAATCGGCTGCGGATTCAGCGTGCACGCGGCGGCGAGGGCCGTGAGGCTCGCCACCAGCATCCAGCGGATTCGTCGATCGTTCGTGCGCATCGCCCCAAGAACCCTCAGCACAACCAGTGCCACTAGTTATTTCAACGACGTAGATGCACGCCAAACACCCCAGCCAGGGCGCCCGTGTCACGAAGGCACATGGTGGCACACTTTGAAAAAATAGCCACCACGGCCCGAACACGAAGGCATCCCCCCGCCCGCTGCCCTATCAATCTCTCGCCATCATGCTCGCCACCATGCTCGCCAACACGCCCGGCACGATGGCCAGCGCGCCGCCAACGCCGCTCGTGCCTGCGCGCGCGACCCTCGAAGCCGAAGCCCTCGTGAAACGAGTGCCCGATGGTCGAGGGCGTCGCACGGTTGTCGACGGCGTGTCGCTGCGCGTCGATCGAGGCGAGTTGCTGGTGCTTCAAGGCCAGAGCGGCAGCGGCAAGACCACGCTGCTCGCGATGCTGGGTGCCATGCTCGCGCCCACCAGCGGAGAGGTTCGTATCGATGGCGTCGCCACGTCCCGTCTGCGAGACGCCCACAAGTCGGAGGTACGTCGCCGCAACGTGGGGTTCGTCTTCCAAGACGCGCAGTTGCTCCGCGGCTTGTCGGTGCGCGCCAACGTTCTGTTGTCGTGTGTGCCCGATGGCGAGTCCCGCGCCGATCGCGAACGTGCGGAGGCGCTCCTCGCCCGGTTTGAGCTCACGCCGCTCGTCGGCGCGAAAGCCGCCGTGCGCTCCGGTGGCGAAGCCGCGCGCGTGGCCATGTGCCGAGCGCTGGTGCGCGACCCTGCCATCGTCCTGCTCGATGAGCCTACGGCGCACCTCGACGAAGGCGCGTCGAGGCGATTGGCGGAGGATCTCGCGACATTGACCGAGGAAGGGCGCGCCATCGTGGTCGCCACGCACGATCCGCGCCTCGTGGACGGTCTCACTCGAACGGTGCCGCGCGCGCGCGTGCGCGTCGAGTCCCTCCAGAATGGCCGCCTCACGGGAGACGCGTGACCAACCTCCTCCAGCCTTTCGTGCTCTTGCGGCTCGCGTCGGCCGTGACGCTCGCCGCGCTCTTCATCCGCGCCGCCAGCACCGCGCTGCGCCTGCTTCGTTCAGCAGATCTCGCGGAGAAGTCCGCCGCCACCGAGGGGCAGCTCCTCATCGAACGACGCGTGGAGCTCGCGCAGATCCTCGCGCGCGTCGCCGCCGTGGGCGCGGTCCTTGACCTCGGCCTCGGGGTCCTCACCGCCGACCGGCTGTCGCACTCGCTGCGTGGCGCCATGTGCGCCTATGGCGTCTTTGGTGCCAACCGCTACGGCGTGCCCGCCCTCGCGCTCTCCGTCGCGCTGGCCGTCCTTGGGGGGGTGCTCGCGCAGCTCTACGCGTTCGATGCCTTGATGCCTCGACTGACGCTCGCTCGGGCCCTCGCGCGCGCCACCGCGGTCCTCGCGCCGCTCGCGCTGATCCACGCCGCGCTGAGCACCCTGTTTCTCCTCGAGCTCGACCTGTCGGCGACCGCCTCCTGTTGCTCGGCCGAACTGGACACCGCGCTCGCGGCGGGCCCCGGCCACGTCTCGTTGCCGCGCCTCGGCGTCACCGTGACGGGCGGCGCCTTCGTGCTGCTCGCCGTCATCGCGGGCGCGCGCGTGGCGCGGCGTCCAAACACGGGCGCCATGCTAGCTGCCGGCGCCGTGGCGGTCTTAGCGTCCGCCCTTGGAGTCCTCGCCGTCGTCTTCGGCGTCGCTCCCCACGCCTTCGAGACGCCGCACCACCTCTGCCCGTTTTGCCTGCTTCATGGCGACGTCGGGGCCATCGGCTTCCCCCTCTTCGGTGCCCTCTACGCGGGCGTCGTCTGGGCCCTCGGCGCCGTCACGGCGTGGCTCCTATCGCGCGAGCCAGCGCTGTCGCTTCTGTTTGCGCGCACGCGCTTCGGCCGGAGCGCGGGCGCGTTCCTCGTCGCGTTCGTTGTGGGGCTTATGCCCATTGTCCGCTACGCATGGCATACCGGTGGCGTCTTCCTCTTCCCATGACGCGCCGCTCGCTCCTCCTCCTCGCGTTGCTCTCCCTGTCGTGCCGCGCCAAAGGCAGCGGCAGCGCGTCGCGAGTCCGCTGCCCCCATTGCGGCATGCTCGTCGACGAGCGCAGCCCTTTCCGCGCGGAGCTCAAGGACGACAGCGGCACTCGCGTTTTCGACACGCCCCGCTGCGCGCTCGCGGCCCGTCTCGCCAAGGCGCCGCTGGCCAAGATGCCCGAGCTTCACGTCCGCGAGCACTACAGCCAAGCCAGCCTTCGCGGCGATGAGGTCGTCTTCGTCGCCGGCAGCGACGTCGAAGGCCCCATGGGGCCGGAGCTCGTCCCCGTGCACCCCGACAAGGTGCAGAAGTTCATGGGTGACCACCGCGGGCGGCGGACGTACAAGCTTGGGGACGTGACCCAAGCGATTCTCAAAGACGAGGGCGCACCGTGAGCGATGCCCTGCCGCCGCGGCTGCGTAGAACGCTCGAGTTGGTCTACGGCGTCGACGGCGTCGCCGGCGCGAAGGTGTGGCTCTGGGAGGGTGGCGTCGCCGTGGGCGTCAAAGCCTCACCGGCAGCTGCCGCCGACGAGCTCTTGCGCCGCGTCGAATCGGCCGTGGCGGGCCTCCGCGAGCCGGGCGAAAAATGGGAGTTCGGCCTACTCGACGAGCCGTAGACCGCCTTCGATCTCAGGCGATCGCAGCGTTGGCGCCTCCCGCGGGCCGCGCCCACCGTGAACCGCTTGCTCAGTTCGTGAGGAAGATGCTCTCGATCTCGTTCTTCACTTGCTCTTCCGTCTGCTCGCGCGCGATCGCGATCTCTTTGACGATGAGCGACCGTGCGGTGTCGAGCATGCGCCGCTCGCCGAACGACAACTGTTTGTCGGTCTTGAGCCGATAGAGATCGCGGAAGACCTCTGCGACGTCGTAGATCGAGCCCGTCTTGATCTTGTCCATGAACCCGCGGTAGCGGCGGTTCCACGTTTGGTTGTCGAAGGCGATGGTGCGCTCGCGGAGGATGTCGAAGATCTCGCGGATCTCTTGCTCGCTGATCACCTGGCGGAGGCCGACGGCGCTGGCGTTGCTGACCGGGACCATGATCTTGCGGTCTGTGTCGAGGATGCGAAGGACGTAGAACCGCTGGCGAGTGCCACCGATGTCCTTCTCCTCGATCTTGATGACTTCCGCTACGCCCTGGGCGGGGTAGACGGCCTTGTCACCGACCTTGAATTTGACCTCAGCGCCACCCTGCATTGTCACTCCTCGTCGCCCCCGCGAGTCTTTTTGGGAGACCCCACCCGCCGTGCGGTGACGCCGCGCCCCTACTGAACAGGCGAGCGGTCCGCGGCTTCCTTCGCACCAACCTTCGTTCGTCTTCGAGACCGGAGACGGAATCAGGGCGGACGCTTAGCCCTCGCCACTCTAGTTTGCCGGGCTCCTATCCGTCAATGACCAGATGTAGCATTCGGTCAGACAGAGGCATTTCGCAGGCCTTGCCGGCAGATACGCAGCGAACACACCGGACTACATGGTAGCGGCTCGTTTGCAGAGTGCAAGCGCTAGCCCCCAGCGGACACCCCGATCCGAGAACGTCACGCGCTCCGCGCCCCACCGCTTGAGGAGTCGGGTGGCTACGAGGGCGCCGCCGACGATGACGTCGGCACGTTTGGGTTCGAGCCCTCGAACGTTGCGCCGCTCGGCGAGCGGAAGTCGCAGCAGGCGCTCGGTGGTGGCGACGAGCGTCGCGACCTCGAGCTCCAGGCCGTGAATGCGAGCGCTGTCGTAGGGAGCGAGGTCGATGGCGATGGCGGCGAGCGTTGTCATGGTGCCGGCGATGGCAACGGGGCGCTCGCCCTGGGCCAGGGGCGGCAGGGTCTTTGCGATGGCATCGATGTCGGCCGTCGCTTGGGCGCACTCTTCGCTTGTCGGCGGGTCGTGGTGCAGGTGCCGCTCGGTCATCCGCACGCTGCCCATGTCGTAGCTGACGGCAAACTCGACGCGGGCGTCGGCCGTTGGCGAAGCGCACGTGCCTTGGACGACCTCCGTGCTGCCCCCGCCAATGTCGAAGACCGTCGCGCGCGGGCCCACGTTGAGCCCCACGAGCGCGCCCTCGAAGGTAAGGCGCGCCTCCTCCTCACCGCTGATGACGCGGGCCGGGACGCCAAGCTTGTTCTTTACGTAGGCCGCGAGGTCGGCGCCCCCCGCCGCGTCGCGCATCGCGCTTGTCCCGACGACGTCGATGGCTGTGACCCCATGGGCAAGAATCAGATCGGCGTAGGCATCGATGCACGTCGTGGTTCGCGCCAGCGCCTCCGGCGCGAGCGCCTTGGTCTTGTCAACGCCTTGCCCGAGGCGAGTGATCGTCGCCCGCTCGAGGATCGGCTCGAGCGTCCCGTCGGCACCGGCCTCGGCCACGAGCAGGAGCACCGTGTTGGTTCCGATGTCGATGGTCGCTACGCGCATGGGAGTCCTTGCTGGTTTCGAACGGTGTCGAGGGGCAACGAATGCCGGGTAACAAAACCAACGAGGGCCGCGCTCACCGGGTGAGCGTCGGCCCTCGATGACGGGGAACGCGGCTACTTCAGCGTGCCGAGGTTGAGCATCTCTTCGACGTTCGGCTGGAGCACCAGCTCGACGCGACGGTTCTTCTGCTTGTCGTCGTTGGCCTGCGTTTCCACGCTTCCCGCGATGGGATCGCTCTCGCCGTAGCCCGACGCTGACCAGTTCTTGGGGTTCAGGCCGCCGCCTCCATCGTTCTTCTTGCCGTCCTTGCTGGGCTTGGGCGGCGTGATCAAAGAGCCGAGGACGCGGTGCGAGCGCGCAAGAGAAAGGCCCCAGTTGTCGCGGAACGGGCCCGCGTACTTCTGGTTGTCGGTGTGCCCCGCCACTTGGAACATGCGCTTCGAGAGGTCGCTGTCTTTGCCGACGACGTCGGCGACCTGCAAGAGGACCTCTTTGCCTTGCGGCTTGAGCTCGTCCTTCCCTGAGTCGAAGAGCACGTCGCCAGGGAGCTGGATGACCATGCGGTTGTTCCGCACGGCGACCTTGAGCCCCACTTGCGTGAGCTTCTCGAGACGCGCCTTGAGGTCCCGGTAGCGGGCCTCGATGGCCGCCAACTGGTCGGCTCGCAGCTTGTACTCGGAGAGCGCCTGCTGCATCTTGCCCTCCGTGATGCCGGCCTGCTTGAGCTGCGCGCGGAGCGACTCGATCTGCGCCTGCGAGTCGTGGAACTTCGCTTGATCCGAGGCCATTTGCGTCTTGGCGGCCTTGAGCTCGGCGGCGAGCTTGTCGATCTCGCGCTGCTTGTCCGCCATCTCTTCGTCGGTGTGCCCGCAGCCCAGTGCGAGGGTGGCCGCCGCAACGACCAGCATGTGAGCCAAACGCATCTCGTAACCTCCTATGACGGTCAGCCGGCGCAGCGCGCGGCGAGTCCGTCGAGCCGTTGGTGCATCGAAGCACGAGGACGGTACCGTTCGCTGGAAGTCGTCGTCAAGGCGCGGGAGAACTGGATGGCCGCTCCGCGACGCGCGCTCGGACGCTCACAGTTCCGGTGCCGAAGACCCGTGCGCCTCGCTCGCGGCACGTCGAGCGACACGAGACGGTCGCCTCTCGACGGTCGCGAGCGCGCTCGCCATCCAGGGAGCACACCCGATGTCATCAACGTCGACGCGCGCGATCACCTCATCGCGATCACCTCGATCGAAAAAAAAATCACGCGCGCGAACAACCCAATTTCAAGACGGCGCGATCGCGTGATCGACTCGAGAAACGTCGAGCGAAAAGCGCGCGGGCGGCTAGGGTTGCGACGAGCCAGACGCAAGCCCTTTGTGCACGAAGGCAACTTTTTTGTTTGACAGATGACGTAGGTGACCATATACGTCACGTCATACCTTCTCAGGAGGGATCGAGAATGGCTGCTAAGAAGAAGGCTGCGAAGAAGACCAAGACGACCAAGAAGGCTGCCGGCAAGACGGCAAAGAAGGCGCCGAAGCGCAAGGCCGCGAAAAAGGCCGGCGGCGCCAAGAAGAAGGCTGCAAAAAAGCCAGCTAGAAAGGCCCCTGGCCGCGCGGCCGCCAAGCGGGCCCCGTCCGCCGGCCGCGCCAAGTCCTCTGGGGCAAAAGCGAAAGCTTCGCCGCCGGCGGGTGTCCCGTCGATGTTGGGCGGAGCGCCCACGTCGGGCGCCGGCCACGACGACGGGGAAGAGTAACCCTCTCCCCACCCCGGGCCTTGACCCAACCCCGAAGGGCGCCGTTCTAACAAGGACGGCGCCCTTCGAGTTTTGTCCTTCGACACTTCCTTCTCTTCTGTCGTTCTCTTCCGTCATCATCGCGCCGTGCCAGCTCGCCTTTGCCTCTGGGCATCGCTCCTCGCCGCCCTCGGCTGCACGCCGCAAGGGGCCGCGAGCAAGACCTCGCCGGCTCCGGCGCTCGACGACTCCCCGCCCGTCGCCGCTGCCACCAACTCCAGCGCGCACTCCGGGCCGACTCCGGTCCCCGCGCCGGTGGCGTCGGACCCGCCCTCACGGAAGAGCGCGGACGGAGGTCTAAGCGTCGATGCGTCGCCCGTCGACGCCGCCGGCACATCGGGCGCGCGCGCGAAGGTCGTGTCCATCGGCATGCACGTCGGTGGCGGTCCCTTCGATGAAGTGACCAAGCAGCCGTTCCTTCGCTCCGCGGAGCCCCGCTATCCAGAGTTGGCCGCGTGCTTCGGGCGTGTGAACCCCGCAAAGCAGGGTGAGTTCGGTGTGGACCTGACCATCGAGGCCGATGGCGGGCGCGCCAAGGTCGCCAACCCGCGGACGACGCTTCGTGGCGAAGGCTTCGTCGAGTGTGCCGTCGCGTTCTGGAAGAGCATCGACTTCGAACGCTCGCCCCACGGCAAGAAGGTCGTCAGCTACTCGGTTCGCTTCGTCCCGGTAGCGTCGTTGGCAAAATAGCCGGCGCCCGCCCCGGCCCGCCCGCGGGGCAGGATGAAGAGCCGCGCTATGGCACGACGGCCCGGAGGCCCACGGTGAACGTTCGCTCGCCGATGTCGGCGCCGCCCTTCTGTTGCTGCACCCAGAGCGCGGCGCGCGCGCCGAGCGCAACGTTCGGCGTTAGCCAGTAGCTCCCACCCAGGTTCGCGTAGCGGAGCGTCGTGACGAGCCCGTCGCCGACTTGAAACTGCACCTGCTGAAGCTGCGCGCCCACCCCGTCGGCCGCTTCTTCGCGCCCCGCGTGGCGCCGCGCCACGTGCACGTCGACGCCGCCGCCCAAGTTAACCGCCTGGTATCGGTCCGGCGAGCGGCGGTCGAGCGCGTTGGGCTCGAGCGTGTCGTTGCGCGTGTAGGCCGCCGACGCGAACGGCGAGAGGGTGTCGCCGAGGAGCTTCACGCGCATCGTGCCGCGCACGTTGTACCCGCGGACGTGATCGTCGCCGGCGCGCGTGGTGTTGGTGTTGATGTCGAAGCCCTGCGCCGCGACCTTCACCTCGACGTCGCCGCCCGTGTAGAGCACGCTCGGCGTCAGCACCATCGAGTGAAACGTGTCGTCAGGGAAGTGGTTGGGCCCTTGGTTCACGGCCTGGTAGGCCTGCGTGTAGATGCGTTCAAAGGGCGGAAACGTCCCGCCGACGGCCAAGGTCGCGGTGGTCGAGACGGGGTTGCCGGCGTTGAAGGTCAGGGCGAGCCGGAGTCGCGGCACGACCTCCACGCTGACGCGGCCGCCGTTGCCGAGGTTTAGGCCGCTGTAGAGGAGCGGATCGCGCGTCGCCGTGTCTTGAAGCAAGGTGTCCTGCACGTGCGCCGACGTGTAGTCGACGCTCGCTTCGTCGAGGATGCGGCCGACCTCGAGGGCGAGCGGCGCATAGGTCACCCGAACGAGCTGTTGCCGGACCTGGAGCGCCGCTTGCCCTTCGTAGGCGCTCGCTCCGTGGAGCCCCACACCCCCTGAAGCCATGAGCTCGCTCTGCACCAATGCGTGCGCGCCCAAGCGCCCCATGACACCGAACCGCGCGACCGCGAAGGTCACCACGCGGTCATCCCGATCCTCGCGCTCCTTGTCGATGACGTTGTCGACCTTCAAGCCGCCGGCGATGGCGACGTAGGGCGTGAGCTCTAGGGCGAGAGGGCCGGGCGCGGACCCAGACTTCGCTGCGGACGCATCGGCGGCGACGACGGAACCCGTTGCGCCGCCTGGCTCCGGCGGCTCCTTGCGGCGCGTCTCCGGCGGAGGCGCCTCGTTCGGGTTCGCGGTCGGTGTGTCCGGCGCCGCCGGCGGCTCCTTGGTTTCGTCGGTCTGCTGGGGCCTCGCTTCCGCGAGCCGTGCACCGAGGATGAGCGCGACAACGGCCGCGCCGACCTCCAGCCGTCGGCGCGCGCGTGAACTTGCCGGCGAAGCGGCGGACAACATGTGCTTCATGGGACGAACGGACTCCGGGCCCCGCGCGCGTTGGCGCGGCGCTGAAACGTGCAAAAGGCAACACGCGCGGGCGGCGCCGGCGCGAGGGCGCGGCTACTTCTCGAGGGCCGCCAAGATGAGCGACAGCGCCGCTTCGCTCCGCAGCGCGCCGTAGTGGTTCTTGAAGAGTCCTTTCAGGAAGTAGCCCGTGGGATCGCTCGCCTCGAGGGGCACCGTGAGGTTCTGGGCGCCCTTGAGCGCGCTGGCGCCTTCCGAGACGAACTCGTCCTGGTAGGTGCCGTCCTTGATGTCCTTCATGACGACGGTGGTGATGCGCACCGTGTTCTTCCCGCAGACGCCCTTCTGGCCGAAGGCCGAGGCTCCGTCGGCGCAGGGCGCCTCGAAGGCGCCGTCGGGGCCGTTTAGCGGCTTTGACAGCTCCGTCGGTGCGAAGGCCGTGCGATCTCCCAGCTCGCAAGCCACGCGCCCGCGCATGGTCGGGTTTGGCCCACAGAGTTTGCGGAACGTCGAGACGCCGTGATGGCCGCCGGCGGCGAAGACCAACGCGGCGATCCGTTCGAAGGGCTTCTTCTTGGCCCGGTGCAAGCGGCGCAGCGCATCGCGAATGATCGTCGGCCCGACCGAGAAGCCCACCAGCGAGACCTTGCGGCCCGGGTTCGCCGTCATCACCGAGTCGATGAGGTGCTCGAGGATCGGCACGGCCCAGCCGTGGTCGAAGTTCTTCGCCGCGTTCTCCGTGTCGTTGTTCTGGTTCGGGTCGTCGACCTTGTCGATGCGGAAGTCGACGGCGTAGCTCCGAAAGCCGGAAGCCGCGAGCCGCTCCGACAGCATCGGGAGAGCGTTCGGGTCGTCCTTCGGAAACCTCTCGTAGTCGGCCGGCGTTGACGAGTTGCCGTGGACCAAGAGGACGATGGGCTTCTGCGCGTCCTCGGAGGCCGGCTCGTAGCCCTTGGCGGCGCACGTGTAGCCGGGGATGGCGGCTGCCGGATACGTGAGGCCGTCGGTGGTGCAGCCGGGGTGGGCCGCGAGCTCACGGTACCGAATGGCCGAGGAGTCGGCGCTCGCCGCGTTGTCGGAGGGATCGGAGCCGGCCGCAGAGAACGCACCGCCATTGGTCTTGGCGGCGAGGTCGTTCACGCTCACTTCCGAGGTGAGACAGGCGGGTAGGGCCATCAAGTAGCCAAGGGCGCTCAAGGAAATAATCGCAAGACCGAGCTTCATGACATCACCTCGACCTCGGCCGGCGTCGTTGCGGACGACTCATCGCGCTTTCGGAAGACCACGAGCAAGACCAGCAGAACTTCGAGTGCCGTTGCCGTGATCCAGATGGCCCGCGACAGCGGCATCTGCTTTGCCAAGGCCGCGACGAGCATCGGCATGAAGCCCGCGAAGAGCGCGCCCACGTGGTAGACGATCCCCACGAGGCGAGCGCGCGCCTCGGCGGGGAACAGCCCCGTCAAGAGCATCGGCGTGACGCCCGAAAAGCCGACGCCAAAAGCGCCCGCCAGGAGCGCCCCGAGCGCGAGCGACGTGCTCCCCATGCCGACGTAGAGCGGCAGCACCAGGAGCGAGATCGCGGCCGGCGCCGCGAGGCCCCAAGTCGTGCCGCTTCGGCTGGCCAAGTAGCCGCAGCCCACAGCGCCCACCATCATGCCCACGTTGAAGATCGCGACGAGCTTGGCGACGGCCGCGGCGTCCATTCCGTGCTCGGCGACGAGCATCGACGGGTAGAGCCCCGTGATGGCGTAGTAGGCGCCGAAGCCGGCGGCCATCGCGAAAGAGGCCCACAGCGTTCGCCCAAGCAGCGTGGGGTACTTGCGGAAGACCTCGCGCAACGTGGCGAGCCGTTCCGTCTTGCCTCGCGCCGACTTCCACTCGTCGCTCTCGGGGATCGCGAAACGCATCGGCAGCACCAAGAGCGCCGGCAACGCGGCGACCACGAAGAGGCCCCGCCAGCCAAAACGCGGGACGACGAAGGCCGAGACGGCGGCCGCCAAGAGGTACCCGATGGCCCAGCTGCCCTGAAGGACGCCGGAGGCGATGCCGCGGCTGCGCGCCGGCCAGTTTTCCATCGCCAGCGTCGTGCCGCTCGTCCACTCAGCGCCCATGCCGAAACCGAACAGCGTGCGGAGTACAAGCACCGCGGTGAAGCTCGGCGCCAGCGCGACGGCGCCATCGCAGAGCGCAAACCACACGATCGACAGGAGCAACGGCAATCGCCTCCCCCAACGATCGGCGGCCTTGCCGGCCACGTAACCGCCGACGAGCCGCGCCAGGAGCGTCAGCGCGATGGAGGCCGTCGTGGCGACGTTCTTGACGCCGAACTCGGCCTCGATGTGCGGCATCACGAGCAAGAAGATCGTGAAGTCGAACGCGTCCAACACCCAGCCGCTCCAGGCGGCAAAGAACGTTCGGTATTGCGTCGCCGTGGGCTCGCGCCAGATTGAAACCGCGCTCATGCGGCACCTCGCGAGCGTCGCGTTCGGCGCGACACGAGGCCTAGACCAAAGAGGCCGACGACCGCGAGCGCGAAGGAGCCCGGCGCCCGCGTCGACGAAACGCCGCAGGTGCTCGCCGCCGTGCGCGGGTCGCTGGGCGTGTCGTTCGTCGTCGCTCCCGCGCCTTTGCCTGACGCTCCACCGGCAGCAGGCGCGCCGCCCTGTGCGCCGCTCGGTGCGACGCCGCCGTCCGGCAGGGTGGCCGGAGAAGGAGGCGCGATGCCGCCGTCTGGCAAGAGGGCTGGCGGCGCGGCCGCCACGAGGCCGAAGAACTCAGCGACGCGGCGCGACGTGCAGATTCCCTTGTCGAAGGAGTAGGCGGCAACCTTGCCGCAACCTTGCGACGGCGCGACCGACACGCCGTGGGTCATGCCCGGGACCTCGTAGCTCTCGACGACGATCTTTCCGGTGCCGTCGGCGAAGCGCTCGCGCTTCGCGCCATCGACCGTGTCCGTCGACGTCGCGGTGTCGGACGCGCCGTGGACGTTCGTCCATTGCTTGACGATCTCACGTCGGTTTTTGGTGCCGACCGTCGTATCGGTCGCGCCCTGCCAAACGCTCACCTTTGGGAACGAGCCACTGAAGCTCGGAAACGCTTTCCGCACGCGATCGCCCCAGTCTTTCGGCGTCCGGTCCACGCCCGGGTTCTGGCACGTGAAGACCTCCGAGTAGGTGGCGTTGCACGCGTAAGGGATCCCCGACAGCGACGCGGCCCCCGCGAACACGTCGGGCCAGGCTGCGGCGGCGACCAGCGCCATGGCGGCCCCCGCCGAGAAGCCCACCACGTAGACGCGCTTCGCGTCGAGCCCGTGCGCGGCAACCAGCGCGGAGACCATTTGCTTCAGCGACTCGTTCTCGCCCTTGCCGCGCTGGAGGTTCGCGAGGTCGCCGTATTCGCCGCCCCAGTTGAAGCAGCGCACCGAATTGTTCGCCGTCTGCTGCTCGGGATAACCCACGACGAAGCCGGCTTGATCGGCCAGCTCGTTCCAGCCCCAGTGGGTCGCGTCGGCGGCGCTCTGCGTGCAGCCGTGAAGCACGAGCACCAGCGGCGCCCCGACCGTGAGCGGCTTCGGTACGTACTCGTAGAGCTTGAGCCCGCCGGGGTTGGAGCCGAAGGCGGCGCGCGGCGCGACAGCTCCCGAGAGGAGAGCTTGGCTCTCGCCGAGGTTGGACTCGGAGGTCATGCCGTCGTCGTGTGCGGCGCACGCGCCCGTGAGGGCGATGGAGAAAGCCAGTCCAGCGGCCTTGATGCGGTTCATGGCGCGCCAACAGCACCGGGCGTGCCAGGCATCCCTGTCGCGAAATCGGCTGCGTTTTGGCGTCGCTGCGACGCGCTTGTCGCGGCGCGACGCCCCTGCCAACGCGACCGTTTCGTCGCGGCGTCGTGTCGCTCAGTCGGCGGCGCCGAGGTAGAGCTTGAGCGCCTGCGCGGCGGCTCGCTTGTCGAAGGGCGTCGACACAAGCTCGTCGCGTTGACCGATGCTGGCCACCAACTCGAGCAAGAACGCGTGGAACGTGGAAGCCTCCGCGACGGCGTGCTCGAGCCGTCCCGGCTCGACGAGATCGGCCTCCTCAAGACCGCTCATCGTCTGGATGAAGGCGTCGATGCGCGGGTAGTCGGCCGCTCGCAAGAGCGGCACGCCCATGGCTCGGAAGTAGCGCAAGAACTCGCGTACGAAGCGCAGCGGGGACGGTCCAGTCCAGGGCACTTCGGCGCCCTTGCTGGCGTTGGCCTTGTCGGAGAAGGCGCGAACGATCTGCGCAAACATCCACACGTCCCGCCGCAAGCGCTCCGAGAGGTTGCGCTTGGCCGCCACGTCGTCGAAGACGCCGTCTTCGTCGAGGCGAACGCCCAGCGCCTTCCCCAGGAAGAGGATGGCGTTCTGGAACGCGGGCCTGAGGTTCTTCGACACCAACGCCACGCGCTCGCGCATGACGTCAACGGAAGGCGCCAGCTCAGGCGCCATCAAGTCGTGTTCGAAGGTTCGCCGAAGCTCGAGGCGGAGGTTCGCGGCGACACCTTCGAGCGCGGCTTTGATCTCGAGCATCTTGTGTCCATCGGCGCGGAGGGCGTCGAAGCGTCGTCCGACGTCCCGCGCGTGAACGCGAAAGACGCTCCGCTCGTAGCCTTCGGCGAGAAGCCGACCCGCCCGCTGCCGCAGTTCGTCGGTCAACCCGCGCGCGTCGGAGCGGAGGACCGCTAGCACCAAGAAGGCCGCTCCGCGCACCGTCGGGTCCTCGGGGCGGCGGACGATTTCGTCCGCGAGGTCGACGTACCGAAGGAGGCGAAACAGCGCCAAGAAGGTCACGGCCACGAGCTGTCGGCTCTGTTCACCGGGGACGTTGCGGGCAAGCTCGAGGATCTGGCGGCTCTCGATGCGATCGTATTCGGGGCGGAACTCCAGCGGGCCCGTCGGCGAAAAGTAGCGAGACCTCAAGACGTCTCGCTCCGCCGTCGCCAACACCGCATGAAAGAGGCGGAAGGTCACGCGCGGCAGGCGCGCGAGGCCAGCGCCGATCTCATGGTGGTTCGCGAGCGCGGCTCGGAGCTGGAGGAGTGCCTGGTCGGGTGTTTGCGCGTCCTCGTGAGGGCTACCGGTCTCGTCCTCTTGCGCCATGGAGGCGAGGTACTCCTCGAAGACCTTCGCGCGTGACGTCCCCTCAGGGACGAGCGCCCGGGTGAGGTCGAGGAGTCGCTCGAGGCCTTCCGCCACGAAGACGAGCTGCTCGCGGAAGTCTTGGGCCACCACCGGCGTTGTGCGCTTGGAGGGGCCCGGGTGATTCCTGGGGTTCTTGAACGTAAGGAGCCCCTTGAGGAGTGTATCGAGCTCAAAGACGTTCGCTGTCGCGACGAGTCGCTCGTTCTCACCGGGCCCCGCAAGGCGACCAAACCACTCTTCGCGCGCGAGCGTGTCCTCGCGCCGAGCGGAACGTACCTCACCGAGCAGATCGGAGAAGATGTCGCGTCCCGGCGGCAACGACGGGCGGGTAAGGAGGCTAACCACGGGTCCCCGAATCGTACGGGACACAGCAGACCAGCGACAACCGACTGGCGAAGCCACGAACGCGCAGACCTTTCGCACAAATCTAGCAAGCAAAAAAAAAGTGGCGCAAATCACGAGATGGCCGCTAGGCTTCGCCCTCGCTTTAGCCAGCATGCTGTTGGCGAGGGCCCGGAGCCCACGAAGCTCCGGAGTATGGCGCCCAGCGCGGCGCTCACGTTTGCCGGTGAAGTGCCGGCGCTGAGAGAGGTTTGACATCATGAACAAGGCGCTCGCGATTACTGCAGTCTCCGGAATCCTCATGGGCTCGCTCGCGGCTTGCGGCGGCGCTCCCGAGCCCCCGAAGGCTCCGACGGACGTTGCCGCCCCCGGCGCGAAGGCCTCCTGCAGCGGCAAGGGTTCCTGCAGCGGCGCGGCCGCGGCGCCCGGCGCCCCGGCGGCCCCCGCGGCTCCCGGCGGTGACAAGAAGGAAGGCTGCAGCGCAAAGAAGTGAGTCGTCGCCGACGGTAACGTCGGCACGCTCCCTTGAGACTCGCCAGGTCGGCTTCGGTCGGCCTGGCGTTTCTCTTTTGTGAAATCGCGCTAGTGTCCGGCGCATGGGCTTCAGAGAGCGGCACCGCATCCCGGACTTGGGTGTTGGCGTCGGCGCGAGACCGCGCCACTACCCGGACATCTTTGGCGAGCGCGACGACGCACCCCCGGTGACCCGCTCTCGGAAATCGATTGGTTCGAGGTCATCAGCGAAAACTTCATGCTCGAGGGTGGGCGCCCCCTCAGCAATCTCTCGAAACTTCTCGACCGACGCCCCGTCGTTCTCCACGGGGTCTCGCTCTCCATCGGCTCCTCAAGACCGCTCGACCGCGACTACTTGAAGGAGCTTCGCGTTCTCGCCGAGCGCGTGCGCCCCGCTTGGTTCACCGACCACCTCTGCTGGACCGGCACGGCGTCATCTCAGCTGCATGATCTCTTGCCGCTCCCGTTCACCAAGGAGAACCTCCGCTACATCGCCGACCGCATAAGGTGCGTGCAGGACTTCGTCGGCTTGCCCTTCGGCATCGAGAACGCGTCGAGCTACATGACCTTTGTGAGCGACGGCATGCCGGAAGACGAGTTCGTGGCGGAGCTGGCTCACCGCGCCGACTGCGGCGTCCTCCTCGACTGCAACAACGTCTTCGTGAGCGCGCAGAACCACGGCTTCGACGCAGAGCGATACATCGATACCGTCGCCGGCGATCGGGTCATTCAGATGCACCTCGCGGGGCACACCGACAAGGGCAAGTATCTCCTCGACACGCACTCCGACAAGGTGTCGGATCCTGTTTGGGCGCTCTATCGTCGAGCCCTCGCGCGGACCGGCGCCGTCTCTACGCTCATCGAGTGGGATGAGGACATCCCGCCTTGGGCGACGCTGGCGGCTGAGGCCTCGCTAGCTCGGAAGGTTCGGCGCGAGGTGCTGGGACCTCTGGGACCCACAGCGCCTTCCCGTGAAGTCGCCCACTCGCTCGGCGGTGAGCCGTGAGCATCGTCGACGAGGCCGACGCGTTCCCGAAGGAGCCCACGCCTCCGGAGTCTTTGCTCCGCGCTCAGGCCCTGCTCGCCGAGGCCATCAGGCGGCCGCTCCCGCTCGCCCTGGACGCGGACACTGCCGCCGTTAGCGCCCTCGCGCGTGGCAGCCGCACGCTTTCGCCCATCGAGCAGGTCGACGTCTACCGCGAGCAGTTTTGGCTCCGTCACATCGCTTCACTGAAAGAGGACTTCCCGACGCTCGTCCAGCTCTTGGGGGGACGGCTTCCGCGCGCTCGAGAGCGATACCTGGAGCGCTTTCCGCCCTCCCACCACGACCTGCGCTTCTTGAGCGAGGACATGGAGCGCTTTGTCGCGAGCGAGCTGCCGTATTCCAACGACCCTCTGCTTGCCGAGTGTGCGCGCATCGAGTGGGCTTTCATCGACGCGTACCACGCCGCCGACCCCACGCCGTTCGATGCCACGCCTCTCGCGACGGCCGCGCCCGACGCGGTACTCCTCGCGCGCTTTGAGCTCCAGGCGCCGCTTCGGCTCGTGGTCACACGGTTTGCTACCCATGACTTCCGCGAAGCGGTGCGCGCCGAGGGTCGCGCCCCGGAGGTGCCGCGGCCCGCCGAGCGCGAGGTGCACTTGGCGATCTTTCGCGTCGGCGACGCTCTCCGCTCCTACGAGCTCGAGCCGGCCTCGCACGCTGTGCTCGCCGCCTTGAAGGAGGGGCTCCCGCTGGGACAAGCGTGCGAGCGAGCCCTCGCGATGGGGCTCACGGAAGAAGACGTCTCTCAAAAACTCGCGGCGTGGTTCGCCTGGTGGACGCAATGGGGGCTTCTCGCGAAGGTCGTGCTTCCCGGCGCGCCGCCGTCCTAACCTGCCCGCCGCGCCCTTACTTCTTCGCCGGCTGCGGGCCCCGCGGCCTGAAATTGAACGGGTAGTTCGTTCGCGTCTCGAAGCCCTTGGCGCTTTCGGCGAACTTGATCTTCTTGATGATGTCCACGACACATTGGCCCACCGAAGGCTCGTGGATCTGGCTCTTGCCGTCGTCCACCGCGACGTCCGTCGGCTGTCCCTTCGGATCGATGGTCCACTTGACGACCAAGTCTCCTTCGATGCCCGGATGCGCCTTGAGCGCGTCGTCGTAACACTTCCGGGCGTCGTCGCGCCGCGCCACAATAACGGCCTGGATGTCTTCGCGCCGCCGACCGGGCTCCTGCGAGCCGCCCTTGGGTCCGCTCTCGCCCTTGGTCTCGATCGTCGTTGTCTTCGTGGCCGACTGGAGCTTGGCGCCTTGAAGCTCACCGCCGTCGGGGAGCGTGGAGCTGGCCGGCGTTGTGGACGTCGTCGGCCCGCCGCCCTTGCTCGGGTCCACGCCGCCCGAGGGCGGCGGCGTCGCGCCGGGCGGCGCCGTCGGCTCCACGGACCCGGCCGGGCCGATGGCTGAGCCGCCGCCGCAGGCTGCCGCGAAGCCGACCAAGAGGACGACGAGGCGGCCCACCGAACCAGGGTTGGCGCCGAGACGAGGACGGGACGTAGTGGACCGCGAGGAGGTCGTCATGGTTCGGTGATACCAGATCAGGCACCTCTTGGAGACTCGGGAAATCGCACAGACGAGAGCGGCGCCGGCCGGGACCGTCTCCGGCTACGAGCTTCTCGTGGAGCTTGCCGCCGGCGGCATGGCGACCGTGTACCTGGCGCGCGCGGCGCTACCGGCGTTGCCGCTGGTGGCGCTGAAGCGACCGCACCCGCACCTCGTTCGCGATCCCGTCTACGTGTCGATGCTCGTCGACGAGGCGCGCCTCGCGTCGGCCATCCGTCACCCCAACGTGGTCCGCGTTCGCGAACTCGGCTTCGACGGCGACGTCCCCTTCGTCGTCATGGACTACGTCGAAGGCGCCTCCCTCGTCGAGCTTCGCCGCCAGTTGGCCGACGCGGGCCGCGCCCTCGACGTGCCCGTCGCGATGCGCATCGCGCTCGACGCCCTCCTGGGTCTGCGTGCGGCGCACGAGCTCGCCGACGAAGGCGGAACGCCACTTGGGATCATCCACCGCGACGTGAGCCCGCACAACGTCCTCGTCGGCGCTGACGGGCTGTCTCGGCTCACCGACTTCGGTGTGGCGAAAGCCGACCATCGCGTGCAGGTTACACGGACGCACGAGGTCAAGGGCAAGCTCGCCTACATGGCGCCGGAGCGCGTCGACGCCAGGCGCATTTGCACGGTCCAGAGCGACGTCTTCGCCATGGGCGTCGTGCTCTGGGAGACGCTCGCGGGGCGCCGCCTCTTTCGCGGCGAAGAGCCGGCGCAGGTCCTCGCCGCGGTGCTCCACAACAACATCCCGCGGCTCCGGAGCGTTGGCGCGTCGCACGTGCCGGCGGTCCTCGACGAGGTGATCGCGCGCGCGTTGTCTCGCGACCTCGCGGTTCGCTACCCCTCGGCCGGCGAGTTCATCGCGGCCCTCGAGGCTCTCGACGTGCGGGTGGCGCGACGTGAGGAGGTAACACGGGTCGTCGAGGCCGTGTTCTCCCCGCGCATGCGCGTGCTTCACCAGGCCGTTCGTCGCGTCGTGGGCGACGACGAAGCGGAACGGCTGTTTGTCGCGACTGGCCTCACGCTAAGGCCCTCGCCGGTGCCGTCGGCGCCGCACTCCACGCCGGAGCTCTTTGGCGCGCTTGGCACCGAGCTCGCTTCCGACCGCTACCTCGTCGAAGAGACTCAACCGCCGCGCCGGGCCCTTCCGTTGCGCTGGGCGTTGCTGGCGGTAGCCGGCCTCGTGGTGCTGGCACTCGTCGCCCTCTTCATCACGAGGCCGACGTCCCGCGTCGCCGCGACGCAGCCGCCTTCGTCGCTGTCGGCCATCGCGCTGCCGCCGCCGCAGCCCCGCCGCGTGGTCGTGCAGCTCCCCATCGTGGCCGCGCGCGTCATCGTCGACGACATCGAGCGAACGCTCTCGCCGCCCGGCGACGCCGTCGTCGTTGAGCTCGCGGCTGAGCCAAAGACTCCTTATCGCTTGCGGGCCTTTGCCGCCGACGGCGTGAGCGCCGAAGCAGACCTCGTCCTCGACGGCGGCACCGCCAGCGCCGACCTCGCGACGCTCGTGGTGTTTCGTCCCGCAGACCGAGCGCCGACCGCGAAACCGCCGAGCAAGGGCGCCACGAAGCGCAACGGGTTCACCAAGCTCCAATGAGCCTTCGAGCCTCGCCCCTCGCGCTGGCGGTCCTCGTCGCGTTTGCCGGCGCGGCGGCGTTCGTCGCGTGCGCACCCGAGTTGCCACCTCCCGTGCCTTGTGTCGACATCCCCGCCGGCGGCTGTCCGCGTCGCGACAACGCGTGCGTCGATCCGGCCTGCGCGGCAGTCTACGTTTGCCAGGCCTCCGGCTCGTGGCGGCTCGACCGAACGTGCGCGGCTCGCGACGCCTCCGTCGCCGTCGAGGCGTCCGTGAGCGACGCGAACGTCTCCCCGCGCGACGTCTCTGTCGATGTCGTCGGGCGCGTTCGGTGGCCCCGGCTGCCTCGACCTCGCGTTCCCAGACTGCTCCTTGGGCTTCGCCTCCGGGTGCCCGGGGAGCTGCTGCGCGTGCGAAGACGTCTTCGTCTGCGAGTCGGGCGCTTGGACCCTGTGGGGGCGCTGCGACAACGGCGAGCTCATCGGCGACGCGCGCTAGCGCTCAGCGCCGTCGGCCGGACCAGACCCCGCCCGAGGTCTCACTCTCGCCGCTGCCCCACTCACCGGCGATGCCGTCTTCGGTTCGTTCGAAGTATCCGCGGCCGCCTTCGCCGTTCGTTTGACGCCAAGCGAAGTGGTACCGGCGCCCCACGACGGTGCCTTCGAGGGTTCCCACGAACGGCCCAGCGTAGTCGCCCACGAGCGAGCCCTCGGGGTCCAGACGGAGCCACACGGGACCCCAATTGGTGTCGTAGGTCCCAAGGAATGGGCGCGCGCTTCTCCCTTCGTCCCGAAAGGCCGAGCCCTTCGCAACGGAAACGGAGGGCTCGAACGCGATGGCGCTCGCAAGGAGCGCCGCGAGGAAGCAGGCGTGGCGGTGCGCGCGGGTGACGCGGAGGACCATGCCCATGAAACGTTCGACGTCGAAGAACGCGTTCGACGCAGGCGACTTTTTTCCCTGCGCGAAGACTCAGCTCGCCTGAAGGAACGGCTCCCACTCGCGGTAGCGCGAACCGGTCCCCAAGAGAATCTGCGCGGACATGGTCCACTTCGGACGGAAGGGCCTGCGCGCGAGCCGCATGTTGGCCTCCTCCGGGGTCTTCCAGCCCTTCCGCAGGTTGCACGCCTTGCACGATGTGACGAGGTTCTCCCACGAGTCGACGCCGCCGCGCGAGCGCGGCAGGACGTGATCGATGTTGAGCTCGCGAAGGGTCGGCTTCCTTCCGCAGTATTGGCATTGGTGCGCGTCGCGAACCATCAGGTTGCGGCGCGTGAGCCGCACCTGGAGGCGCGGCGTTCGGTCGTAGCGGTGAAGGTGCACGACGCGCGGGACGCGCACGCTGCCGGCGACCGTCGGCACACCATCGTCGTCGTCCCGCACCGGCAGGAAGCGCCAGAGATCGAAGTCGTAGGTCTCGCCTTCTTCGTCGAGCGCGAGGGCCGCGCCGCCATAGAGGAGGACGAACGCGCGTCGTGCCGTGGTCAGTTGAACGGGTTCAAAGTTCTTGTTCAAAACAAGGACCGGCGCAGTGAGCACGTCCATGAGGCTCAACTCTAGCATCGGGCACCGAGCCACGCCGACGCGCCTATACCCACGGGCAGGTGGGTGCTTGTCGCTTGTGTCGGGACTTGGTGGGGCCACGTTGACGCGACGCCGCATGGCCCCCAGAATGAACGCTCCCTCAGGGTTTCAACTATGTCCGATCCGCCCGCCAAGCCCCCGCAAGACGAGACCGAGGCCGTCGCGCTTCCCGTTCGCTCGGCTCGCCGCGCCGCGCCGCAAGCCTCGCGAGGAGGCTTGGGCCTCGTGCTGGTCCTCGTGGCCGTGGGCGGCGGTGTGGTGACGATGGCGCTGACCGGCATGAAGGACAACGCCATCTACTCGAAGCCCGTCGACGAGCTCTTGGCTCAGCGTGACAAGTACCTCGGCCGTCCCGTTCGTGCGGAGGGCGTGCTCGTGAAGGGCTCGCTCAATCGCCGCGAGTCGCCCTGCGAGTACCTCTTCTCCGTGGAGAAGAGCGGTCAGTCGATGCCTGTCCGCTTTGCTCAATGCGTCGTCCCCGACAACTTCCAAGACACGCCGGGCATGGACGTCGCGCTCACCGTCGAGGGCGCGCTCAAGGCCGACGGCACGTTCGAAGCGACGAACATCCTCACCAAGTGCCCGAGCAAATACGAAGAGAAGGCCAAGGCCGGCGAGAAGAACCCGCACTTGGTTCCCACGCCCGTGGGCGTTCGGTAGCAAGCCCCGGCGCGTGACGTCACGCGACTCGCGTCGTCGCGGATTTCGCTCTACCTTCGGCGGCGCATGACCGCGAAGATCCTCGTGGGCCTTGCGAGCGCGGCCTTCGCGTTGACGCTTGCACCGGCGCTCCGCGCCGAGTCGAACTACCCGGCGTGCACCCGCGCGCCCTCCAAGGCCGACACAGAGGCGGCCCACGGCGCCTACCTCGCCGGACGTCACTCCTTCGACGAGGGCGACTACGCGACCGCCGTGACCTACTTCAAAGACTCTTACCGGCGCGATTGCACGAAACACGAGCTGCTCCCCATCATCGCCCGCGCCTACGAGCTCGCGCAGAACCGCGCCGAAGCCTTGGTGGCGCTCAACGTGTTCGTGGCGCGCGCCTCACCGACGGACCCGAGCGTGGACGCCGTGAAGAAGCGCATCGCGAACCTCTCGCGGGAAGAGCCGAAGGCCGCCTCGTCGCCTCCGCCGCCCGTCGCCGCGCCAGCGGGCCCCCCCGCCGAAGCGCCTTCTGCTTCGCCGCTGGCGCCTACACCGCCGCCGGCGCCGCCAGTGGAGCCCAAGAGCGCTCCGCGCGTGGCCCCGTGGATCGTCGTTGGCGCCGGCGGCGTTGGCGTCGCCGTCGGTGCGGTCGTCTTGGTCACTGCATTGTCCAGTCGTGCTGACGTGGAGTCACGGTGCCCCGAGTCGTCGGGACGGCGCGTGTGCCCGCTCGGTGAAAGCGCCACTTCCGCGTCTGCGGACTTCGATTCGGCGACCACACGCGCGATCGTCGGCGGCGCAGTGGCCGGTGCGTCACTCGTCGCCGTGGGCGCCGGCGTGCTCTGGCTCACGCTCGGAAGCAGACGGTCGGCGGTCGCCCTTTTGCCAACCGCCGCTCCCCGTGGCGCGGGTGCAGTACTGAGCGGCTCGTTCTAGGCGTCTCTTGAGGGCTAGTGGCGCGCGCGTCTCCCACCTCCTCCCATGCACGACCCATGCACGACGCGCTTCGGCGTCTGCTGCAGATGACGGTGCCGTCCCATCGGCGTAGATTCTGTCGGTATGCCCGAAGGCGCAGCGATGGGACGCAGTCACGTGCGCCAAGGCGGCAAGGAGGAGCTGCGCGCTTCCATCCTCAAGCCCTACCTTCTGCGAGCCCGCGCCGAGAAAGGTGAGCGCGTCGCCCGCGCGCTCTTCAGCGGCGCCGGCATCGACGTTTCGCTCATCGACAACGAGACCGGTTGGGTGAGCGCGCAGCAAGCCAAGCGTGCCCTCCGCGCTATCGTCGACGCGCTCGGCCCCAGCGCCCTCCACGATCTCGGTGAATGGATCACCCACCCGGAGGCGCTCGGGGCGCGCGTGCGGATGTTGCGCGTCGCCGAATTTCCCATCGACGCCTATCGCTACCTGGCGTCCAACGCTCGCGAAGAGACCCGCGTCGGCACCTGGGAGCTCGAAGAGATCGCCGACCGCCCCAAGGGGTCGGCCGCCGTGCGCATGACCTATCGCGCGCGCGACGACGGCAACGATGAGCCCATGTCCGTCGACGCTCCCGGCGAGGAGCTCTTGTGTGCCGCTCGGCGGGGCGAGCTCGGTGGCCTTCCGCGCATCTGGGGTCTCGCGCCTGCCCACGTTACGCACGACGCGTGCATAAGTCGCGGAGCCGACTCGTGTCTCTACCAGGTAGAGTGGCGTGAAACGTCGATGCGCGGCGCGATCCCCGGCTTTGCGGCCGGAGCGGGCGTCGTCTGCGGCGGCGCCGCCTTCCTCGCCGGCGGCGTCATCGCCGGCGTGACCAGCGCCATCCTGGCCGGGGGACTCGGCGCCGCTCTCGGGCTTTTCTACGAGCGCTCGCTCCGAGACAAGAGCGAACGGGTGTTCGAGCGAAATCGCATCTCTGCGCTGGAGCGCGGGCTCGAGCTGCGCGGAGATCTCGGCGCGACGCCCGGCGAGCTCACGGGCACCGTCCTCGGAGGCAAGTACCGCATCGGTCGCAAGATCGGCTCCGGCGGCATCGGCGTCGTCTATTCGGCCGAGCACTCCACGCTCGGGCACGAGGTCGCCGTGAAGGTCCTTCGTGGCGCAGCGGCGCGTGACGGCGGCGAGATCGCGCGTCTCCGCCGCGAGGCCTACATCCAGGTTCACGTGGACCATCCCAACATCGCGCGCGTCCTCGATCTCGACCAGATGCCCGATGGCTCCATTTACGTCGTCATGGACCGTCTTCATGGGCGCTCCCTCGCCGACAAGCTCGCCAAGGACGGCATCATCACCCCGGCGTTCGCGATCCCGGTCTTCGCAGACGTCGCCAAGGCTCTCGACGCGGCGCACAAGAAAGGTGTGGTGCACCGCGACCTCAAGCCCGGCAACATCTTCCTTTGCGAAGACAACACCTCCAAGGTGCTCGACTTCGGGATGAGCAAGTTGACCTCGGCGGAGTCGCTGACGCAGGCGGGCTACACGCTCGGAACGCCCGAATACATGGCGCCCGAGCAATGCATTGGCGGGGCCGTCGAGCCGCGGACCGACATCTACGCGCTCGGCGTGCTCATCTACGAAGCGCTGACCGGTGAGCTCCCCATCACGGCGGCCAATCGCCGCGATCTCCTGGACCTTCACCAACGGCAAGTGCCCATCGCGATGCGTCGCCGGCGCCCCGACCTCGACATCCCGGAAGCGCTCGACGACATCGTCATGCAATGCCTGAAGAAGCGCGTCCAGGATCGCCCCAAGAGCGCTGCCGAGCTCGTTACCATGCTGGAAGCGGTGCCGCGCGCAGGGTTGCCGCTCGCGTACCCGCCGGGCGTGGGTCGCAAGCCACCGCCGGCGCCGGCCAAGGCCGAAGCGACAACGCTCTCGGCCCTAGAGTCGGAAGCGTCGCAGAGCTCCGGCTCGCGCTGAGCACCCCCTGGCGCCCTAGGTTCGGAGCAGCCAGAACAGTCCGCCGAGGCTCAGCACCAAAATGATCAGCGCGACGACGAGCAATCCGGCTTCGCCCGGCTGAACCCCCCGCGGCCTCCGTCGCGCTGGCGGCGAAGCGGACGGCCGAGGCCGCTCCGACGGCGGCGCGATCGGCAGCGGTGCGGGCGGTGCTTTCGACGCGCTGCGCTCGCCGAAGGCGTCGGCCACGCTCACGGGCGGGGCAGGGACGTCGGCGTCGGCGAGCGGCTCGTCGTCCGCCTCTTCGATGCTCTTGAGCGCCGACAACGTTGGATCAAAGAGCACGAGGACTGTGTTGGCGAGGAGCAACGACTGCCCCGCCTTCCAGGTGACGTCGCGCGCGTCCGAGAGCGGCACCCCCTCGAGGTCCGCGCCGTTCTTCGAGCCGCGGTCTCGAACAAGGATCGCTCCGCCGCGGCGTACGAGCTGAACGTGCTCACGGGAGGCATCGGCGTCGCCGAGCGCCAGATCGCAGGCGTCACCCCGTCCGATGACGTAGACGCGCCCCTCTTCGGCCAGCGCGAGCTCCGCGCCTTCGTCGGGGCCCGCGTCGACCCGCACGTACGGCACGTGCTCCTCGCCGAGCGACCGCATGGCGCGCGCGACGAGCGCGAGGGCGATGTCTTTGGTGGCCATCGACAAGTCGCGGGTGGCGGGCCGTTCCTCGATGCGGAGCTCGAGCCATACGCGACCGACGCGCACGAGCTCGCCGGACTTGATCGTGGTCGGCGCGCGGGCCGAGAGGCGTTTCTTTCCGACGAAGGTCCCGTTGGAGCTGCCTTCGTCGGACAACGTCACGGCTCCGCTGGTCACTTGCAGCGTGGCGTGGCGATGGCTGACGCTCGCGTCGGGCAAGCGGACGTCGCAGCCGGCGCCGCGACCGATGACCACGCGCGGACCATCAAAAGTAAGAGACGGCGACGTGGACGCGCCGGCCTCGTCGGTCCGAACGATCACTGTGACGGGCATGGAACGCTTAGGGCGCGAGGCTGGCGGGGGGGAGCGGCTTCGCGTCGTGGACTCGCCGCTCGACCCAGGCGATGACGTCTTCCGTGACGTCGCGGCCCAGGTGACGGCTCAACTGCTGGATGCCCGTCGGCGAGGTGACGTTGACCTCGGTGAGTCTTCCACCGATGAAGTCGAGGCCCACGAAGAAGAGCCCGTCGCGCCGTAGGCGCGGCGCGATGTCGCGCACCACCGCGCGCTCCTCTTCGGTCACGTTGGTCTCGAGGGCGGACCCGCCGACGTGGATGTTCGAGCGAATGTCGTCGCTGCGGGGGACGCGGTTGATGCCGCCCAGGACCTCACCGTCGAGCAAGAGGACGCGCTTGTCGCCCTGGCGCACGGCCGGCAGAAACTCCTGCACCATGGCGATGTCGGCGCCTTCGCGCGTCACCGTTTCGATGATGGAGCGCACGTTCGGATCGCCCTCGCGCAACATGAAGACGCCGGCGCCGCCGGCTCCGTGGAGCGGCTTGATCACGGCCTGGCCGCCGACCTTCTTCACGAACGCCGTGATGGCGTCTTCGCGTGCCGTCACCGCTGTGCGCGGCATGTGGCGAATGAAGTGGAGCGCGTAGAGCTTCTCGTTGGCGTCGCGGAGTCCCCGCGGATCGTTGACGATGACGGTCCGGTCACGAGCGCGCTCGAGGAGGAGCGTCGCGTAGAGGTAGCTCGAGTCGAAGGGCGGGTCCTTGCGGATGAAGACCGCGTCAACGGTAGCGAGGTGCACGTCGCTCGGTTCGCCGAGCTTGAAGTGCGGCGCCGTGTCGGAGACCTCGATGGTGCGCACGCGGGCGTGGGGCTCGCCTTCGACGTTCGAGAGGTCGCGGAGCTCCGCGAAGAGGCACGTGTGACCCCGTCGCTGCGCCGCCCGTTGCATGGCGAAGGTCGTGTCCTTGTCGGGCAGGACGCGGTCGAGTGCGTCCATCAGAAAAACGAAGCGCATGGGGCCTGAGACATGCCACGGAGGCCCCAGAGCTTCCAGCGTTTTGGCGAAGGCCCACGCGGCGCCGCTGCGCATCGCTGCGGGCGGCAGGGCCAGCCCGCCGCCGCGTCGCCAAGTGTGGTGGCGCGTCTAGGGTTGGTCGTCGACGAAGCTGACGAACTGCGCGCTGCGTTCCGTGTCGAGGTCGCTCGCGAGCGCGTAGCCGACGCCTTCGCGCTCCGTGACCGCCACCGAGTAGCCGCGGGCACGACCGACGCGAACCTCGGACGTGCCCACCGTTCGCGGCGCCAGCTCGGTGCTGCCGACTTGGATGCGCCTGGGATCGTAGATCAGCACGCTCACGCGCTTGGGACCTTCCGCGCTTCCCACCTCGTATTGGAGCATCGCGGCGCGCTCTTGGTGCATGGGCATCACGCGACCGCCCACGAGCCTCGCGCCGGACCCCTTCTCGAAGGTGCGCGGCTTGACCGGCACGCCCACGTAGCGCTCGAACTCTCGGAGGTCTTTCGGATCGGTGCGCTCCGGCGGCAAGGGTCTCGAGTGCTCCTGCACCAGCTCGTCCAAGATCTCGCGGCTCGCGTCGATGGCGGTCGCGCCGAAGAGCGACGCGCGGGCGGTGAGCGGGCCTTGCGCCGAAGCGCCCCATACGAGCGCCAACGCGGCGGCGGCGGTGAGCGGCACCGCGGAGCGTAGCGTCCACGAGACGGCGGGCGATCGAGCGCTCAGCTCTTCCTTGCGGAGCATCGCTCGCTCTTCACGAGCGTCAATGGCTTCGCCGTCGGCGACGCCGGCGAGCGCCGCCATGAACCGAGCGCGCGCGTCTTCCGGCAGCGCCTCGCTTCTCACGTCGCGCCGAACCGAGCCTCGAACGGCCTTCTGAAACAGGACCCGCTCGCGGCACGTTTCACACTGCGACAGGTGAGCTTCGATGGTGAGGATCGTCGCTGGATCGAGCTGGCCATCGTTGTAAGCCTCGAGCAGGTGCTGGTGCTCACAAGGCTGACTCATACGGCCCTCTTCGCGCGGTAGGCGGCGAGGTCGACCGGCTTCTCTTCCGTCTTGGCGGCTGCTGGCTCCTCCTTGACGATCCCCATGGCGACCGCGTGGCCGAGCAGGGACCGCTGCAGGAGCTTCCTGCCGCGGTGCAATCGACTCATCACCGTACCAATGGGACACCCCATGATCTGCGAGATCTCCTCGTACGAGAATTCTTCCACGTCACAGAGGATCACAGCGAGGCGAAACTCAGTCGGCAGCTCGTCGAGGGCCCGGCGTACCTCGCCTTCGATGACCGGTTGAAGCGCGACCTGCTCCGGATCGCGGAGCTGGCGCATCGTCGATACGCTCACCCACCCGTCGGCCAAGGGATCGGCGTCGGGGCCGTCGAGGACGCTTCGCTCGAGACCCCCGCGGCGATACGTGTTGATGAAGGTGTTCGTGAGGATGCGATAGAGCCACGCCTTGAGGTTCGTTCCTTGGCTGAACTGCTCGCGCCCACGCATGGCCTTCACCAGCGCGTCCTGCACCAAGTCCTGCGCCTCTGCCGGGTTCTTCGTGAGGCGGCAAGCGACGGCGTACATGCCGTCGGAGTGCGCGAGGACCTCGGTCATGAAGCTGTCAGTCGCGGCCTGGGTGGTTCTCACGCTGCTTCTCAAGATAGGCATAGGAGAGCTTTCGGATCGCCTTCGTTCCCGGGACGAACCGGCCCCGCGGCCTGTCTATTCCGCGAGTTTCGTCGGGTGGCCGGTGCGCCACGAACGAGGAAGGTAATCATCGCCGCGGTTCGCGCCACAAAGCGACAAATGCATTGCAATATTATTGCTTTGCAGAAGCGACGAGCGCTTTGCGGACGATGTCGGTGGGTGTCCTACTTTTCGCGAAGCTGCCGCTCGAGCTCGGCCACTCGCGCCCGGAGGTCGCGAACCTCGCTCTCGAGCTCGTGCCACGGCTTGAGGCTCGGCAGGATGGCGCGGATGCGGTCGTCCATCCGGTGCTGCCAGTCTTCGAGCGTCACTTTGGCCTGCTCGACGAGGCGCGGCTTCGATTCACGCGCCTCCTCCACGACCTCGGGCTCCTTCTCTTTGCCCGCGAGCGGCGGCCCTGGAATGAGACGGCCGATGGGGCCTTCGCGAAGATCGGAGAGCACCTTCTCGGTGCGCGCCTGAATCATGCCCTTCAGCGTCTGAAGGGGCACGTTGCGCCCCTTCGCCTTCTGCTCTTCGAAGATGATCTGCGCCAGCGTGACTTCTGTCAGATCTTGTTTGGTCTTGTTGTCGACGATGCGAACTTCGTCGCCGGCCCGCACAAGCTCACCGATCTGCAACAGCGTGACGTATCGGCTCTCCTTGGTGTCGTAGAGCTTTCGATTCGAGTAGCGTTTGATGATCCGGTGACTCGAGGGGTCGCTGGCTTTGGCGTCGTCCCCCGCTGCGCGGGGTTCTTCGGCCCCCGTCGGGCCCGGCGCTGTCTTTTCCGTGCTCACGCTTCTCGAGGGTAATGGATGCGCGCCGCGCCGCGTGAACAAACTGAATCAGCCGCCGCAGGAGGCGCGCACCCAGTCGAGGCCCAGCGCGTCCACGCGGGCTACGCCGAGGCGCGCGACGTCGTTCGTGACGTGACGCTGCACGTGGCTGCCAGCGAGCTCGTGGCCGTCCTTGGTCCCAACGGCGCCGGCAAGTCGACGCTACTCAAGCTCCTCGCCGGCGCGATGACGCCCACGTCGGGCGCCGTGCGGCTCTTTGGCACGGCCCTCGGGGACTTGGAGCGTCGGGCCGTGGCCCAGCGGCTCGCCGTCGTGCACCAAACCGAGGAGATCGCGTTCTCCTTCTCGGTGCGGGAGATTGTCCGCATGGGGCGTGCGCCACACCAGGGGGCGTGGATGCGCCCCTCCGACGAAGACGAAGCCATCGTCGAGGATGTCCTCGCGCGCTGCGACCTTCGTGACCTCGCCCATCGCCCGGCCTCGGCGCTGAGCGGCGGGGAACACAAGCGGGTGTCCATCGCGCGAGCACTGGCGCAGAAGCCTGAGGTCCTGCTGTTGGACGAGCCGGCGGCGTTCCTCGACGTGGGGCACGCGCTCGGCCTCTACGACCTCTTGGCCGAGGTCACCGCCAAAGACCGCATCGCTTGCCTCGTTGTCATGCACGACCTCAACCTGGCCGCTCAATACGCGTCGCGCGTGGTGCTCATGAAGAAGGGCGCCGTCGTGGCGTCTGGCTCCATCGACGAAGTCATGACCTACGCCTCGCTGCGCGAGACCTACGACACGGACTTGTACGCCGGCCTCAACGAGCTCACGGGAACGCGCTTTTTCCTGCCGATGCGCGCCTCGATCCGCAAGCCGACCTAGAGCAAGCGTTAGAGCGACCGGCGCACCTTTCGCCCTCGCGGCGCCATGATCAGTCGATCAGCCTGGCGCCGCGATCACGGTCTTCGTGTGGCGCCGTGCGCAGTCCCACCGAATCGCGAGAATCGCGAGCGTTTCCTTGAAGCGCGGGACCGGCGCGCAGTCTCACCCATCAGATCGGTGTCGTGCTTGTCCCGCTGGACCGGCGCTTGCTCCGAAACATTGGAGGTCCGCTTGGCTTACTTAGCTTCGTCTTCGCGCACACGTTCTGCCCTTGCCCGCATTCTCGTGTCGGTGCTCGCGCTGGGCGCCGCCGTCGGTTGCGCCATGCCCACGACCGGCGATCAAGGTGGCGCCGTTCAATCAAACGACCGCACCAGCGGCGGCGTCACCGGTGAGTCCCTTCAAACGGGCGTGATGATCGTTGCACCGACGGGGCGCTACTCGCTCCTCCAACGAAACGACGTCTCCGTCCTCCTCGATGTCGTCGCCCAGAAGACCCGCGAGCTCTCCTTTCAAGCCGAGCGATTCGTCTTCGCGCACGAAGGTGACGTCGGCTACGCGTGGGACAAGAAGGGCGAGCTCGTCGCGCTCGACCTGGCCACGGGAAACGAGAAGTGGCGCGTGGCACCGTCGTCGACGGACGCGCGCACGCTCTCCATCAGCCAAGACGACGGCACGGTGCTCGTGGGAGCGCCGGACCGCGCGGCCCTCGTCGACACGCAAACGGGCAAGCTCCGCGGGGAGGTCGTCCTCGCGTCCGTCTCCACGAGCGTGACGTTCCTTCCCGGCGGCAAGAGCGCCGTCTTCGTTGGCTCGACGACGTGGTCGAATCACCTGCCCGAGACGGTTCTCACGAGCGTAGGCCTCGCAAACCTGTCGGTCTCGAAGGTCTCCGTCCCCAACTGCGCGGCGCCGCTTGTGGTGGTGCCCGATGGTTCGCGCGGCTTTCTGTCGCCGACGTATTGCATCGAGGACCGGCCGCCCAACACGACGCAAACGTGGACGAACCCAGACCCCGTGAGCGTCGTCGACTTCGACGCGAAGGGCGCCACGTTTCTGAAGAACCTTCCTGGGTTTGGTCCCGTGGCGCTGGATCCGTCGGGCCAGCGCGCCGTGGCCTACCTCGACACGGCTCGCATGGACGCGGCGATGTTTGACGACAAGTCGCTGGTGCCCGCCGCCGGCGCCGATCCGTTCCACTTGATGGTCATCGACACGCGGACCCTCAAGTTCACGCTCACGCCCATCGGTCACGCCTTGCCGCGCTTCGCCATGGCCCGCGATGGCAAGTCGTTGCTCGTCGATGCGTCGGTCAAGGTCGAGCGCCTCACCGCCAAGGCGAAGCTAACGCTCGACGAAAAGGGGGTGCGCCTCGAGGCGAGCGCCGCCTTCGGCAGCGACGCACCCTTCGGGACGTTCGATCTCGAGACCCGCAGCTACGCGGCCTTCGCCGGGCCCGTCGCGTCCCTCGATCGCTTCGTGCAGACGAGCGCCGGTCAGGTCTTCACGCTCAAGGCCACCGCCGATGGCCTCGGTGGCGATCTCTACCGACTCGACCTCGGCGCGAAGACGACGACGCGCATCGGCACGAGCCTTCGCGACATCGGCATCCTTCCCGATGGCAAGACCCTGCTCCTCCGCATTCGTCTGCCGGCCGTGCGTCGCGCCGATGGGTTCCATCGCAGCGAAGAGGTCTGCTTCTCCAAGGACGGCGTCGCCTGCGAGTCGCGCGTGATCTACGAGTCGACGAGCGTCATTCCCGGGTCGACGAGCTCGTGCGCCGACTCCCACGACTGCTGAGCCGCGGAGCGTTCGCGTTTCGGCACCAACCTACAAGACGCCGGCGACCAAGCGCTCGAGCTCCGAGGCGTCGGTCAGGCCAACGCGCACCGCTCGCACGGTGCCGTCTTTGGCGAGCACCACGAGCGTGGGCAAATTGGAGACGCCGTAGGCGCGGGACACGGTGCCGTCCTCGTCCATGACCACGGGGTAGCTAATGCCGTGGCCTTTGACCCATGCCCGCGCAGCGGCCGGCGAGTCGTTGGTTCCCACGCCCACGACCACGAGGCCGCGATCCTTGAGGCGCCGCTGCACACCGTCGAGGATCGGCGATTGGGCCTTGCACGGGCCGCACCATGTGGCCCAAAAATCGAGGAGCACGACCTTGCCACGGAGGTCGGTCAACGACACGGTGGCAGCCGCGCCGCTCCCCGTGTCGAGGGCGCCCAGGGAGAACGTCGGGGCTGGCTTGCCTTGGAGGGCATGAACCGGCGGCCTGACGAGCCGCGACGCGAACGCCACACCGGCCACAAAGAGCACGACCAACACGAGGGTTCGCAGCGTGCCACCCTCTTCTTGTTCGAGCCGCGCCTCTCCGCCGGTCTTTTGCTCCTCGGTCATGCGTCCTCCCGGGCGCTCTTCTTCGCCCGCGCCGCTTCCCTTAGCGCCTTGATCTCGGGGACGTCCAGCTGACTCGTCGAAACGCCGGCGCGGAGAGCCAGCTCGCGCGCCTCGCGCGCCGCCGCGAGCGCCAACGACGTGGGCGGCGGCAGGTGAACGGCGAAGCGCGCGCCGCCGAGGGGACTCTTCGCCGCGCTGATGGAGCCGCCGTGCTCAACGACGACCTTCTTCACGATGGCCAAGCCGAGGCCTGTGCCATCAGACTTGGTGGTGAAGTAGGGCTCAAAGACCCGAGCCTGCAGCTCGTCGGGGATGCCGGGCCCGTCGTCGTCGATGTAAAGGACCGCGCCCTGGCCTTCGGCCTCCGCTGAGACGCGCACCGTCCCGCCTTCGCCGCGCGCGCCGCGAATGGCTTGCACGGCGTTGCGCACCAAGTTGACGACGACGCGGCGGAGCATCTGCCGGTCGACGGCCACCGGCAGCTCGCCCGTTGGGACACGCCAATCGATGGTGACGTTGGTCCGTCGCGCGTCTTCGCCGATGGACTCGCCTTCATCCTCCAGGTGACCGAGCTGCGACGAGCACTCGAGCACGAACTCGCGCAAGCTGCCGTCGCGGAGCTCCGAGTGCGGCAGGCGTGCGAAGTTGGAGAAGTTCGAGACGAGGCGCCTTAGCGTCGCGACTTCTTCTTCGACAATCTCGAGGGTCGTGTCGAGGAGGGAGCGGTACTTGCCATCTTCCCCCGCATACTTTCGGTGGCACTCCTGCACCGCGAGTTGAATCGGCGTGAGCGGGTTCTTGATCTCATGGGCGAGCCGCTGGGCCATCTCCTGCCAAGCGCCCAAGCGCTGCAAGAATTCGAGCCGCGCGCGAGTCTGCGAGATCTCGTCCAGCATGCGGTTGAAGCCGAAGGCCAGCTCCGTCAGCTCGTCGGTTCCCGTAACGGGCACGCGGGCCGTGAGATCGCCCTGCGCGACGAGGTTCATGGCCGCGCCGAGCCGATTGATGCGCTTGGTGACACCGCGCGCGAGCAAGATGCCAAGCCCTACGGTGGCGACGGACGTGATGCCCAGGAGCGCCGCGAAGGCCGTCACGTAGCCGGTGTACAGATCGGTGCGGGACCCTTCGAGCTGGTGATACTTGGCCACGACGGCGCTCGACGCCTCCAGGCCGTCGAGCTTGTTGCGGTCCGCAGCGAAGGTCACGACGAGCGAGGCGGCGGCGTCGTCGCGGGTCAGCGGCCTGGTCACGTCGAGGCTCCGCTCGCGGCCTTCGTCGACGGGCCGACCGCGGTCCCTTTGACCGAGCAGCTCGCCGCTCTCCGTCAGGACCTTGAGGGCAACGATGTCTGGGTACTTGGCGAACAGCGGCGCGAGCGCGCGCTCCAGGTCTGCCGGGCTCTTCTTCTTCGCGGCCTCTCGCAAGGCGTCGTCTTCCGCGAGCAGCTCGGCGCGGTGCCGCATGTCCTCCTTGATGACGCGGACGTAATCCTTGTAGAGGCCCACGCCGCGGTCGAGCTCGGTGCCAACCTCCGGGTTGAACCACACCGACGCGGCCTGCGAAAACATCGAGCGCGCAAAGAGCACGGCCACGAGCAGCGGCGCCATGGCCACGCTCATGATCACGATGGCGAGCCGCGTCTCGGTCTTGCCGGGGAACTGCACCGGCGGAGTGTAGACGCAAACGGTCTCGCGGGTGTGCGTGCTGGGCGGTGCGTTGGGGGAGGCACCGCTCGAGCGCGCCTCTCGGACGGCTCAGGGCCCCCACCACAACATTTCGCTCACGGCGTCCTGCGCCCCGTCGCGCGTCATCACCACGATGCGCTCGCCGCGCACGTCGACGACGGGCTCGGGGAAGTCGTCGCCCGCGACGAAGGCGCCCTTGGTGAAGCCGGCGCCGTCGAGCCAGAAGAGGTGAACCCCGCCGCGGCCCGCGGCGGCGAGGAGCGCCAACCGTCCTCCACCGAGGATGTGAGCGTCGACCCAGCGAAGCCCCATGTCGTCGAAGCGCTCGGGGCTCGGAAAGTCGCGCCCGAGATCGCGGATCTCGGGAAGGTGCGCCCTCATGTACTTGTAGAGCGCGTCGTAGCGAACCTTGGTGAGGCGCGGCAGGCGCCGCTCCGTCGGCAGGAACACCGGCATCGCGCTGACGTCGAGCGTGGGGGTCTCGACGTGGGTGCGGTAGCGGTCTCCGAGCGACGCCACGCGGCCTTCGAGCGCGTCGTCGGAGAGGGCCTTGAGCCAAAAGTGGAAGGGCGCGAGCTCGGCGACGCCGGCGGCGGAACGAAGCTCCAGGAGGCTCTCCCAGAGGGGGCGACGGACGAGCCACTTGGCGTTCCCGGCCGCGCCTCGCGCACTCTCCGACGTAGGCCGCGCCGTGGACGACGAAGTTGAAGAGCGTGCCGCGCGCCGTGCCATGGGCGTCTTCGGCGCGCCAGCGGTCGCGCGCTCGTGCCGACAGGAGCGGCGTCAGGCGGTGCACGCTCGCGTCGGTGAAGTCGAGGTCGACGGCGCCGCCGAGCGCTTCCGGCGCCATGGCCGCGAAGATTTGCGCTGCCTCTCGGAGGTGCTCTTCGATGTTCGGGTTTTGCCCTGGGTTCGCGTCCACGCGTCGCGCGGTCTTGAGATCCCGGGCGGCGTCTTCCGGGTAGAGCGGAAGAAACGCCTCCTCGAAGAGCTTCTCGGCGGTGACGGCGGCAGGGGCACTCATGGGACCTTCAGGTTTGCGCGCAGCGTCGGCGCGTGACGCGTCAGCTTTACCCGAAGGCCCCGCGCCCCGTCGAGCGCGCCCCTCAGTGAGTGCCGGCCACGAGCTTCGCGACGATCGTCCCGTTCGCGGTGAAGGAGCCCGCCGCCGCCGCGTCGACAGCCCCCGGACCGCCACCGGCGCTACCGAACACCACATCCTTGAGCGTCACGCCGAGAAAGTCGGCGGTCGCGCACACGACCGTGATCTTTCCGCTCTGCGGGATGAAGACGTCGCCGCTCGGCGGTGCGCCGGCGCCCGATTCGAAGTAGCTGCCCCACGCCGTGTCAGCGCCACCGGGCGCGCCTTGCGTTGCGATGTCGAAGGCTTTTCCTACCGCCAAGGTCGTCGCGTAGAACTCGACGTCGAAGGTGCGCTCGACCGACGAAACGGTTTCTTTCAGCTCCAGAAAGAGCTGGCTCGGCGTCTTGATGCCGGCCGGCGGCGTCGTGAACGCGCCTTTCTGAATGTTCGCCGAGACGGACGAAAACACGAGCGATTGGTTCGCGGTGGTGCAGTCGAGGGCGGTCACTGCGGCGTCGCTGGTCGACGCGTCGCTTTGCTGTGAAGTCGTGGCTCCGTCGGCGTTCGTCGTCGTGGACGCGTCGCTGGATGCTGCCGGCGAACTCGACGTCGCGTCGCTGCTGCACGCGGCCACGGCGGTCAGGACTCCAAACGTTGCGAGGGTGGCGAAAGCGCGAAGGGAATGAAGCGGGCGAGTCGTCATGCGGTACTCCTGGTCGCCCCCCCAATTCGAAGCGCCGACTATGGCGCGGGTGGTGCGTTTCCGCCATCGCATCTTTCGCTTCCCACGCGTCGCGTCGCGTCGCGTCGCGTCGTGTCGCTCAGGCTCGCTCGAGCAGCTTCATGCGTTCGAGCTCCGCCAGGAGCTCGCGCATGTCGTCGCCAACGGCTTTCGGATCGGCGTCGTAGCTGTCGGTGACGGCAACGACCGCGCTTTCGAACGTCCCCTTGAGCAGGGCGCGCAGGAAGACGGCGGCCGTCTCGCTTAGGCCGAACGTGTCCCCCGTTCGCATCGCGAAGAGGACGGCCTTGCCTTCGATCTCTGTCAACGACACACCCTTCGCGAGTTTCGCGCTCAATTCTCGTCCTCCTCACCCCACGGCAAGAGCTCGTTCACGATGGCGAAGTCTTCGAGGCCGGGGATTTCGCCGAAGAGGGTCCCGTCTGCATCGACCCACGCGTGACCGATCACCGGCGACAGACGCATCCCGATCTTGAGCGTCGCCGGGTGACCTTTCAAGTTGAGCAGGTACCAAGTCACGAGCGCTTGGTCCAAACACTCGATGGGGAGCGGCACGCGCCGAAGCGCCTGGAGAACGCGCGCGCGCACCGCCTCCTTGGTGTTGTGACGCCCCGCGAGCCCCACGCGCCGTCGCGCCGTTCCTAGCCGCCGCAAGAGCTCGGCCGTTCGTTCGGGGCCGAGCCAGCGCGTGCCCGCGAGGGAAAGTAGAAACAGGTGCGCGGTCATCGGCGCACCGGGTGGCGGAACGTTCTCACTTCGCGCCGGCCTCGCTTGGGAGCTGATAGACATCGAGCGTGCATCTGCCGGACAGCTTTCTGGTGAAGGGCGCCGAAGGCGGAGTGGCCTTTGAGCCCGGAGCGTACCCCTCCGCGCAGCGCGGCGAGGCCGCGCTTGTCTTCGAGGGGCGCATCGATCGACTTCGCGCGGACGCGCCCCCTCTCGGGGGTCAGTCGCCGAGCGCGGTCGCGTTGCTGCTCCTCGAGGCGTTCCTTCGCGAGGGCGACGTAGCCCTCGCCCGCGCCGAAGGTGACTTCATCGCCGTCATCGCGCGCCCTTGCGACGTCCTCGCTTGGAAGAGCTTCGCGGCCTCGCGGCAGCTCTTCATCGCGGAACGTCAACGGGCGGTCTCGAACCGCTTGCTGCCGCTCGCCCTCGCGGGCGCCAGCGAGCCTGACCCGATCTACCGCGACCGCTTCATCGTCGGAACGCCGTCGCTCCTTCATGCGCTCCCAGAGACGCCGCTCGCCGGCGTCCGACGCGTCTTGCCGGGTCACCTCGTGACGCTCTCGCCAAGCGGCGTCGCGGAACGGCAGCTTGTTCGCCGCGCGTGGCGCTACCACCACGATCGCCGGCAAGGCATCCGCGAGGCGGGCCTCCGCGTTCGCGAGCTGCTTGTGCGCGGCGTCGAGGAGCGACTCCTTCAAGCCACGCCCGGCGACATTTGTTGCGAGCTCTCCGGCGGGCTCGACTCGTCGTTCATCGCGTGCCTCGTCGGCGCCCGCGCGAGCCACGTCAAGGCGTACATGTTCGCCCGCCCCGATCTTCCGTCGTTCCGCGCGAGCGAGGGCTATGCGCGGAGCGTGGCGGACCGCTACGGCCTCGATCTGGCCATTCTCACGCCCTCCGACTTGCCCGTCGTCGATCTCAAAGGCGAGCACGTCTACTCGGACGAGCCGAGCGACTTCTTCTGGTTCGGTCAGATGTTCGGCCGCGCCGCTGCCGCGCGGCTTCAGCCCGCGTCGACGCTGTTCAACGGCTTCGGCGCCGATCAGCTCTTCTTGCGTTCTCCGCGCGTCGTGCCGCACCTGCTTCGGCAAGGGCTCTTGCGCGAAGGGGCCGCGGTGCTCCGCGACTTCGCGCGCTACGCGCAACGTTCCGAGGCGAGCCTCGCGCTCCAAACGGCGCTCTCGATGTTGCCGCGTTCGGGTTATCGGAAGCTCGTCCGCCCCTTCGCTGGCCGGCGCCTGAATCCGTTCTACGTGGGCGACGTGAATCCCGATTGGGAGGTGCGCTCGACGGTACCGTGGCTGCGGGGCGGGGAAATGGCCTCGGCCGAGGGCCTCGAGCGCGTCGAAAGCCTCCGCCTCGCGGCTGACGCTCGACTGATTGGCGATGGCATCGTCTGCGACGACCTCGCGTACCTCGCCGCCAGCACCGCGGTCTACGCGCCCTTCATGGCTCCGAAGCAGATCCGCGAGGAGTCGCCCTATTGCGACCTTCCGCTCATGGACTACGTCTACGGCGAGATCAGCGTTCACCTGGTTCATGACTTCCGAGGGCGATACAAAGAGCTCCTCCGGGTCGCGCAAGAGGGCATCGTCCCGGAAGAGCTTCGCAACCGCGCCCACGACACCTTCGTCTTCGATTCGTTCCGCTCCGACTTCCTCAAGAAGAATCACGCCGCCTTCGTGGACCTCATGGCCTCGTCGGACGCATTGCGCGATCAAGGGACGGCACCTTGGGTCGACGGGCCTTGGGTCGATCGGAGGGGGCTCGCCGAGTCCTTCGAGCAGCTCACCTTTGGCGTTCAAACGAGCGCCACGCGCGCCGTGCTCACGCTGCTCGGCTACCTCGTCTGGTGGCGCGACTTTCAAGTCGCCGTGAAGCGAAGTCGCGGCGCCGCGGACCGGGACGAACGTCCGCCCGGGTCCGCGCGTCGCGCTTCGGTCACTTGAAGAAGCCGGCGTACTTCTTCCCGTCGCTGCTCGGGCCAGTTGAGTTGCTCTTGATGTTGGCAACGTTGCCGAGCTGGACGATGACGGGCTTCGTGTAGTTCTTCTTCACGGCGTTCTCCTTGGGGACGGCCGAGTCAAGCCTCGGCCAATCTGACAAGCGTCTCCTCCCTTCGTCCGCTTTCGCATCGCATGACCATGCGCAAGCGCGTCGACGCATCGCGGTCGCCCATTTGGCTACTGGTGGCTACTGGTCGGCGCCAGTCCTCGCGGGCATGAGCAACCCCTCAGAACCATTGCGGGAGTGCGCCTCGCCTTTGCCGCCGCGTCAAAACTAGGCGCATACTCGCACCCGTGCTGACCGCGAACGTCCGCTTCGAGGGGTGGACCACGGAAGACTGGCGTCGCCTGCTCGCCCTCTTCAAGCCGCGCGCGCCGCTGGAGCGCGAATCGTCGCGGCCGAGGGGCGGCATCATCGCCATTCGCGACGGCGGGCGCGTTCGCAAACTCCTTCACACCGGCAAGGGGCGCATCGAGCCGCCGCCTTTCGTCGCTGGCGAGACGGCGCCGTCGCTCGAGGCCTTGTGCGAGATGCACAGCGGCAGTTGGGCGCTGGGGCTCGAGCATCACGGCCTCGAAGAGCTCATGGAGCGGTTCGGCGCGCGATGCCGCGCAAGTGACGATTTCCTTGATCAGTCGCTCAAGCTCGTCGCCGTGGTTCGCGAACTCATGGAAGCCGGGATCATCGAGCGTTGGCCCGAGCGCTTGAAGGGGGTTCCCGTTCCGTCGGCGACGATGGTCCACCGCACGCTCGACACCTTGTGCCGCGACGGCCACGTGATGTGCCTCGGCATGTTCAAAGACGAGGATCTCTACACGTCGCTCGTCTTGCGTCGGAAGGGCACGCTCTTCGATCTCGTCGCGGGCCCCGACAATCTGCGCGCCCAGGTGGGTTTGCTCTCGGGCGACTTTCGTCGCGATCAGCGCTACCTGGTACGCGCCGTTGAAGAGACCTACGGACCTCTTTCGCTCGGTTGCTTCGCCGAGTTCGACTTCTTCCGCGAGCTGGCCGTCGATCCGCGGCCCGGCGCCTGGAGCCGCGCCGTTACCGTACGCGACGTGATCCTCTCGCCGCTCCCCACAGCCATCGCCGCAGCGCTCGGCTTCGACGGCGCGCGCGTCGTCGCCGAAAACGCACGCGCGTTGATCTCTCGCTTCGACAGCTTCGGTCTCTTCGAGCCGGCCTTCGGTCTGCTGAAGGAGCGCGTGGGCGCCGCCGTAGGGAGCTACGAGGTCGAGTCACTCCTCGGCTTCAACCCGCTCGTCGTCTTGCGCGCCCTCTTGAAGCGCTGACGGTCCGGCCGCGTCAAAGGCCGCAGGCGCTCTTCGCGTTGGCGCCGCTGCGCAAGGCGCTCACGACGCAGTCGCGCTTTTGGCAGAAACCCTTCGGCAGCTCGCCGCCGAACTTCTGCGCCGCGAAGCTCTTGAGCGCGGGCAGATCGATCTTGTCGACGGAGCAAACGAGGCCCGTCTTCGCGTGCTCCGAGAAGACGTAGTATTTTCCTCGCACGCCGCCTTCCCACTTCATCGAGGGCGGCAGATCGGTGCCGTTGGGCGTCTCGGTGGCGACCCAGGAGCCGAACATCGTCACGTTCTCTGAGCCGTGCTCCAGGCTCGGGCGTACGGCGCCGGTCCACGTCGGGTAGTCGACGTCGACGAGCTTGTCGCCGATGGTGTCGTAGTCGTCGATGACCGTGACCTTCGTGGGCGTGTTGGCGGCGTAGGTCTTGTTGGCAACGTAGACCTTGCGCATCGACACGCCGATGACGTGCGTGAACTCGACGATGTGCTCGGCGGCCATGCGGTTGCATCCGCCCGAGACGGGCCCACGCTGCAAGTACCAAACGTCGTCCTCCGGCACGTCGAGCGTTTGCGCCGCGTCGTTGGCCGTGATGGGACCGTGGAACGCGATGCCGCCGTTGTAAGCCACGAAGGGGTACCCGCCCCAGGGCACCCAGTGCTCGCCTTCGTCGCGCGTGACAGCCGTGCCGTCGGGCCGGTAGGGGCGCACGCCCTGGAAGTTGTATTCGCCCGGTGGCGAGTTGCTCTTGCCGGGGCGCGCCGTAGCGATCGGGTAGACGACGTCGACGTGGAGCCGGTCGCCCTCACGCGTCGACTTGACGTGGGGAAGGTTCGCGACGTTCGTGCCGCCGGGCGCAAAGCCCGAGACGCGGACCGTGTGGCCCTTGAGCGAAACGACCACGCTGGCCTCGCTGAGGGCGGGGAGCGCGCCGTCGTAGAACCACTCGGCGTCGACGCGGCGTCTGAGGGCGTCTTCCGTTTCGCCGGGAGCCTCCTCTCGCCCAGCGCTGCAGCCGGCGACGAGGGTGGACGCGAGGACAACTACGGATAGCGCGATGCGGGGCATGAAGGGCGACCTACATGTCATGTGCCAACGGCCGCGCAAGCCGACGGTGAGAGAATTTCGACGAAATGGGTGTGAAGTCCTGGATCGCACGCGACAAGCAGAACCCAGCTTCGCGATCCGTCTCCAGTCGGAGACGGGTGCGCCGAGGGCCGCCGCCCACGCGCTGTTTAGTGGGGAGCTGGCGACGCGCTTCGTGACGCCTGCTTACTCGGCGCTGGCGTCGGTCAGCGGGGCTCGAGCGCCGCCGTCTGCGAAACACGCGTTGCTCCGTTGTTCGGCGTCGAGCGCGGCGCGGCACCAGGCAACGTTGGCTTCGTCCCGCATGCCCACGGGCAAGGGGCCGCAGGTGAGCGCCAGGAGCGTCGCCCGAGCGCCGCCGTCGGGCGACGCGACGCTCACGCATCGCGCCGCGCAAGTGCCCGGGTCCGTGCCCCGCATCACGTCGAAGGCGTCGGCTGTCCGCAAGCAGTCACGCTCTCCGACGTAGGTGCGTACCAAGAAGACGTACGACGGCTCACCGCACGCGGCGCTCATCGTCGCGGCGCCAAGGAGCGCCAAGGCGGCGGGTTGCCAAGGCATGGGTGACCGTCGGCTCGTTGGCGGCATGCTCGGATTCCATAACGCGGCCGGTGAGCGGCGTCTCGAAGGACGAAATGTTGCCGCTTTTCCCGGCGCCCGGCATGTGTGGGGGTGCCGCCGAGCGCATCCTCTGAAGGCCGCCGTAGCGCACCCCCCCCCGTGATCGCCAACGCCCAGCCCAAAAGCGACGACCATCCCAGCAGCCGAGGCGCGCCTCGCCTTGGCAAGATGGCGCGTCTCGTGGACACGCTGCTCCTCGCGATCGCGGCGCTGGTGCCAGCACTGTTGGCCCTCCATCGGCTCCCGCTCGCCGACGACGGCGCCCACGACGAGTTGCTGGTGCGCGCGTTGGGCCTCGGCGTTGTCGGGCCCATGCCGACGCTCGAGCCCTTCGTGGCCGCGCCCTTTCTCGCGCTTCCTCTCGGCACGCTCGCGTTTAGGCTCGCCATCCCTTCGGCCTTGGCAGCCGGGCTTGCCGGCCTGTTCCTCTTTCTTCTCACGAAACAGGTCCTCGTCACGCCCGCGTCCACGCGTTTGGGCACGTTCGTCGCGGTCGCCGCGTCGCTCGCGACGACGCTGTCGCCGCCGTGGCAGTTGGAAGCTACGGCGATGCTCTCGGCGACGCTCCCCACTGCCGCCATCCTGGGGCTCGCCACGTTTCTCGCCTCGGCGCCTGGGCTCTCTCCTCGTGACGGTTCATCGCTATCGCCGTGGCGCACGTTCGTTCCCTCGCGCCCCGTCGCCATCGCCGCGCTCGCGTCGCTCGCCGTGGTCGTGCTCTTCGCGCTGGCCCGCCATCGGGCGAGTGCATTCGTCTTCCCTGCCACAGATGCGCCGCCCTTCGCGCCGAACGCCCAGGCGTTGCGAGCGTTTCTTCGCGACGACGTTGGGTTGGTCACGTCGGCCCTCGGCGCCCTTGGCGTCGTCCTCGCCGTCGCCCAAAGGCGCGGCCGCCCGCTCTTCGTCGCGCTCGCCGTGACTGCCGCCGCCGCCATGGTCGCCTTGTTCCGCCCCGCTCCCGGGCCCGAACGCTACGACGCCTCGGCGCTCCTCTTCTTCGCCGGCGTCCACACCTTCGCGGCCGTCGCCATGGCCCGCGGCGTCGTCGCCGTCGCTCGCTTGCGCCTGCCGCTGGCCGCCGCCAGCGCAGCGATGGTGGCGGTGTTCTCGGCCACCTTCGCCGCCGTCGCGCTCGATGAGTCGAGCCTCGTCTTGGAGGCTCGCGCGTCGCTCGAACGCGTGGATTGGGCCGAGAGCGCGTTCGGTTCGCACAAGCCCGGCTCGCTCGTCGTGACCGAAGACCCCGTCGTCGCGCGTCGTCTCGTCGCCGCGTGGCTCGCCGGCGATGGGCCTGAGGCGAGTGCCCTCTTGCCTCTCTACGACATCGGCGGCCGGATGGCGCGCGCCGAGCTCCAGCGAGACGACGCGCTCCGGCCCCTGGTCCGCGACGTCACCCTCGTAGGGGCGTTGAGCGAGCTGGCCCTCGGGAAGCTCGCCGAGACTCGGCCCGTGGCCGCGCTCTACTCGCCGTCGTGGGACAAGGGCCTTACGCGCCACCTCACCATGCACGGCTTCTTCGACGCCTACGAGGTCGAGCCGCGCGGCGCCCTCGAGCGGCGGAAGCGTCTCGACGAGGTGGACCGCGTCGTCGTGCCGCTGGCGCGAGCACTCGCCATGGCGCGGGCGGAGACCTTGTCGCGCACCACAGCGCGGCTGCTCGGAGTGCGAGCGCTCGCGCTGGCGGCGGGCGGCGAGCGTGACAACGCGCTCCTCGCGGCGGCTCACGCGAAGGCTTTCTCGCGCGACGACGTTGCGGGGCTCGCCGCTCCGAAAGAGGCCCCGAAGGTCCATCTCGCCAAGCGTTAACCGCCGTCGAGATGCGCAAGCTCCGCTTCAGGCGGTGCACTCGTGACAACCGGTGTCGCGGCGCAGCGTGGACTCAGGTCGCTAGGGCGCAGCTACCGTTTGGGTCGACCGGCCGGTGCGCGCGGCGCGACGGCTCGCTTTCGGCGGGGGTTGCGCGGGGCGCTCGGGCGCCGCTTCGAGGGCGTGACGAGCCGCTCCGGCGGTCGCCCGATGCCCTGTGACAAGAGGGTCCAGCCGATGAGCTTGTAAAGTACACGGGCGCCGACGTTGCCGTTCCACTCGTCGTCGTCGTCGCCGGGCGAGACCTCGTTCAAGTCGAAGCCGACAATGCGCTTGCCGGCCGCGAGGACGGCGCGCAAGAGCGCGCTCACGTCGTGAAAGGCGAGGCCGCCTGGCACCGGCGTGCCGGTACCGGGGCACAGCACAGGATCGAGGCCGTCGATGTCGAAGGAGACGTAGACCTTCTGCGGCAACGCCCGGGCGATGTCGGCGAAGCGCTTGTCGAGCGCGCCGCGACGCCGTGCGTCAGCGAGCTCCGCGTCGAAGTGCGTGACGATGCGTCCCTTGCTCTGACGAATGCGCGTGAACTCCTCTTCGCAGAAGTCGCGAATGCCGACTTGAACGAGCTTGCCCACGCCGTCCAAGCGCCGCGTGACATTCTCCATGATCGACGCGTGGGACCACTCGAAGCCCTCGTACGCGCGGCGGAGGTCGGCGTGGGCGTCGATATGCAAGACGCCGAGCCCGGGATGGCGCTCCGAGAGCGCTTGGATGGCGCCGTAGGGCGTCGCGTGATCGCCACCGACGACGCCGACGATCTTTCCCTTGTCGAGCCACCGGCCCACGGTCTCGTAGACGCGCTGGTTCACGCGCTCGCCAAACTGGTTCACGCGAGCGAGTTTGCCCTCGAGGTCCGCGTCGGGGGTCGTGATGCCACCGGCTTCGAGGATCGGAAGCGCGAGCGCGCGCGCCGTTCGGTTCCACGCCGCAACGTCAGCTTCCGCGTCCAGCATCGCGAGGCCGGCTTCGTACGGCTTGCCTGTCTCGATGTCGAAGAGGTCGACCTGTTTCGAGGCCTCTAGGATCGCGTCGGGCCCGCGAGCGGTCCCAGCGCGGTAGGAGGTCGTGGCGTCCCAGGGCACCGGCACGAGGACGACGCGCGCGTCGTCGGGCGCCGTGGGGAGGCCGAAGATGCCTGAATCGGGCGGGGCGGCCGCGTTCGGATCGAAGCCCATGGGCCGGCATTTATAGTCCGCTTTTTGGGAGCCGCGTCCCGATCTCCATGCCGACGATGGATCCGGCGACCCACGGCGCGCTCGGGCCGCGATCCGCGAGCCGCATTCTGCGGCCGAAATACGGCGCCCATGTGTGGCATGGTGGTTGATTGTCGGCTTCGGCGTCGCTTGCGCAGGAGCTCCATGAACCTTCGAACGCTTCTTCTCAGCTCGGTCTCTCTCCTCGCGGCCGCTTGTGGGGGTTCGGCCGTAGACGGCCCCTCGGCCGACGGTTCGGAGGAAGAAGCGCTCTCGATGCGCATGCTCCCCGATGTCGCGGCCATTGAGTTCGAGACCGTCACGCCGGGCGCCGGCCAGATGAACGGTCGCCCCTCCAAGCACACGTTCACCATCGGCGCTGATGCCAAGGTGAAGAAGATCGTCCGAGGCCTCAAGCGGCGCACCGAGGCCGACGCGATCCCGCTTTGCCACCCCGGCAGCACGCGCACGAGCATGAAGTTCTTCAACGCCAAGGGCGAACAAGTCGCGACCGGCGGCTACACGTGCCGCATGGGCTCCGTTGAGCGCGCCGACGGCACCACCATTCCGATCATCCTGCGCAGCGACGAGGTCAGCCAAGCGCTCGACGCCCCGCTTGTCCCGAAGGACGCCCTGTGGGGCATCGACAAGATCGACATCAAGAAGCTGCAGCGCGTTGGCGACGCGCCGACGGGCATCGCTCACGTCGACAAGGCCGAGGGCATCGACAAGGTCCTCGCGGCGATGAACATCGAGCAGTCCATCGACACGGACTACAGCGGCACGCGGTGCCTCCCGACGCACGTCCTCACCTTCTTCCGGAAGGCGTCGCAAGTCGCCTACTCGGCCTATGTCTGTCACCTCGCGAGCCCGATCCCTCAGGAGCTCACGTCGCACTTCACGATGCTCAGCCTCGACGAAGGCGAAGACGCGGACCCGGTCGTCTCGGGCGGCATCAAGATCAACCCCCGCGCCATCGAAGACGTCTACGCCGACGAGCTCCGCGGCGCGCGGTAGCTAGACCAGCGGCATCTCTCAGCGCGCAGCGTCACTCTTCGAAGCCTGCGCCGTCGTAGTCAGCCGTCGGCTGCATGGCCTCGTTGGGGTCCGACTGAACGGGGCGATCGTCGATCGTCTCGTCGGGCGGCTGCCACGGTTCGGGCTGCGGCGGGACGTTGTCGACAAACCTTTGGTCGAAGGGCTCCTCCACCTGGGGTTGCGGTGCTTCGTTGGGGTCCGAGCGGACGGGCCCATCGAATTGGTTGCTTGTTGGGGCCCTGAAGGCGGCGTCGCGCTCTGCCGGCGGTGGGTCCAAGAGCTCCTCGGGCCGAAGCGGTCCTTGATCAGTGGGCGGGGCGTCTCGACCGGGCTGATACGTCGGATTGCGATCCACGTAGGGAGCGAAGAAGTCGTAGTTCTCGGGTTGTTGCGGCAAGGCGGGGAGCGGGCGCGCCGGAAGCGCGAGGCCTCCACAACGGCGTCGAGCGCTTCGATGCTCACTGACTTCATGACTGGATTCATGGCTGACTTCATGTGAACCTCGTGCTCTCGGACCTCGCAGGTCATGTGCCAGCGACCGTCGAGCTGACGCCGGCCCGTTTTCCGTGATCGCCTCGCGCCACACACATTGGCGCTGAGCCATGCGGTGCTCTGATCGCCCCTTGCCCAGCCCATCTCGGTCGTAGAGGGCGCACTTCACAGTCGTCGACGCCGAAATCGGGCCTGCCACGGTTTTGGCGAGCAAGCCCGACTTCGGCGGAATCGGCGAGGACCGTTCAATCGGGCGTGTCCTGGTTTCGAGCGCATTCACGTTGTGAAATGCGCTCTACTCGCCCGCCATGTCACATCGTCTGCCGGGCCTCGCGCTTCTGATCCTTGTCGGTTGTGCCGGGGGCGCCGAGCCCGCCCCGCCGCACGTCCCAGCGCCGCTGCCCGCCGTGCCCTCCGTCGCGCAAGAGCGCGCTTTGCCGGCAACGCCCTCGACGCCAAAGGCCGCCGAGCTCACGAGCGACGAGGGCATGTGGCTCCTCAGCGACTTCCCCTCGGAGCGGCTCGGTCGCTTCCGCGGCTTCTCGCCCAGCAAGGAGTGGCTCGAGCACACGCGCCTCTCGGCTGTAAGGCTCGCGCTCGGTTGCTCCGGAAGCTTCGTGTCGAAGCACGGCCTCGTGATGACCAATCATCACTGCGCCGCCGACTGCATCGCGCAGCTCTCCACCAAGGCGAACGATCTTACGGCCGCTGGGTTCACGGCGAAGACCCAAGCCGACGAGCGTCGTTGCCCGGGCATGGAGGTCAATCAGTTGGTGGAGATCACCGACGTCACCGAACAGGTCGCCGCGGCAACCAAAGGCCTGTCCGATCGCGCCTACCTCGACGCGCAAAAGGGCGTCGTCGCGAAGCTCGAGAAGGCGTGCGCGAAGGACGACGGCGCGCGCTGCGACGTCGTGTCGCTCTACCGGGGGGGCCTCTATCACCTCTACCGCTACGCGCGCTTTCAGGACGTGCGCCTCGTCTTCGCGCCGGAGTCAGGCATCGCTTTCTTTGGCGGCGACCCCGACAACTTCAACTTCCCTCGGTACAACCTCGACCTCACGTTCCTGCGCGTTTACGGCAAGGACCAGAGGCCGCTCGAGCAACCGCACTACTTTCCATGGTCAAAGGTCGGACCGAAGGAGGGAGAGCTCACCTTCGTCGCGGGTCACCCGGGGCGCACGTCGCGCCTCCTCACGCTCTCGCAGCTCGCGTGGAAGCGCGACGTCGAGTTGCCCAATCGCTTGCAGTGGCTCTCCGAGAAGCGAGGTCTCCTCAACCAATACGCTTCCATCGGCAAGGAAGAGCGGCGCACGTCCCAGGAGACGCTCCACACCATCGAGAACGGGCTCAAGGCCCTCCGCGGCCGTCGCGAGGCCCTCGTGGAGCCGGCCTTCCTCGAAAAGAAGCGCGCCGCCGAGGCGTCGTTGCGCAACGCCGTCGAGTCCGCCACGCGTCCCGAGCTTGCGCAAGCGAAGGGCGCGTGGGATGCCATCGCGCGCGCCGAAGAGGAAGCGAAGCGTCTCTTCGTTCGCTACGCGGCCCTCGAAGGAAGCGCCGCCATCGACGCGGACCTCTTCGGCTACGCGCGCACCCTGGTTCGCGCCGCCGCCGAGTTCGAAAAGAAGAACGAAGAGCGCCTGCCGGAGTACGCCGACGCGAAGAAGCCCGCCATCAAGGCGCAGCTCTTCGCCGACGCACCGACCTACGTCGGCCTCGAGTCGCTCCTGCTCACGCACGGCCTCGTGAAGCTTCGCGAGCTCATCTCCCCCGACGACCCGGCGGTGCGCGCCGTGCTCGGCAAGAAGTCCCCGCGCGACGTCGCGTCAGCCGCCGTGCGTGGCACCAAGCTGGGCTCGCCGAGCTTTCGCAAGTCGTTGTTCGGCGATCTCGCCGCCGTGGCCAAGAGTCAGGACCCGATGCTCGTCTTGGCCCGAACGCTCGACGGCCCGGCCCGCGCGGTCCGCAAGGAGTGGGAAGACAAGGTCGACGCGATCATCAAGAAGAACGATGAGCTCATCGCCCGTGCGCGCTTCGCGGCGGAGGGCACGAGCCGTTATCCCGACGCGACGTTCTCGCTCCGGTTGTCCTTTGGCGTCGCCCGAGGTTATCGCGACGGCGCGCGTGATGTGCCCATGGCCACGACCTTCGGTGGCCTCTTCGACCGCGCGACGGGGGCCGAACCGTTCGAGCTGCCACCGCGATGGATTAGCGCTGGGAAGGCTGTCGACCGAGACGTGCCGTTCAATTTCGTGACGACCAACGACATCATCGGCGGCAACTCCGGCTCGCCGGTCATCGACAAGCAAGGCGAGATCGTCGGTCTCATCTTCGACGGCAACATCCACTCGCTGGGCGGTGACTTCGGCTACGAGGGCGAGAAGAACCGCGCCGTCGCCGTGCACGGCCGCGGCATCGTGCACGCGCTCAAGGTCGTCTACGGAGCGACGCGAGTCCTCGAAGAGCTCGAGGGCAACACGCGCTGACGTGACGCTGTCGTGCGCCTCCCTGACCAAGGTGGACGGACCGCGCCCGCCGAGCTTCGTCGGGCCGCATAGTGGTTTCACAGCTCGGTTCGAAGTGCCATGCTTCGGTGATGCGCGTCGCGTCCTGGCTGCCATGGCTCCTGCCCTTGGTGACAACCACGGCGACCCTGGTGCTCGGTCACGTCGCGTGTGGTGGAAACGTCGACGCGCCGGCCGCGGCGACCTCCTCCGACGCGGCGGCCCCCGACGTGGCGATCGACGCCATCGACGACCGACCCTCACCGACGAAGCCAACGGACTGTTTCGCGGATCTCGCGGGCCCGGTGCCGGGCCCGAACTACGATCGGTTCGCGCCGAAGATGGGGCGCCACTGCGCCGGCACCCAGGCCCAGTCGATTCGAGGCGTGGAGAAGCTCGTGTTCCTCGGCGACTCGATCACGCAAGGCACCCCCCCTACCGCGTCGAACCAGATCTACCGCGCGCGCGTCGAAGCCGGCGTTCGCGCGCGTTTTGGTGACGTCGAGGTGAAGAACTGCGCGCGTTGGGGCGCGCGCATGGCGGACCTCGCGAACGACCCCAAGTCCGGGCAGAAGGGCCAGCTCGAGACATGTTTTGCAGCGGCCGTCGAACCGAAACGCACGCTCGTCGTCATGACGCTGGGTGGCAACGACGTCCACGCTTGGAGCGGCGACAACCTCACGCCCGCCGAAGGACAGGCCGTTGCCGACGAGGCCGCTGGCCAGCTCCGCTCCGCCCTTGATTGGCTCAAGGACAAGGCGCGCTTCCCGAACGGGAGCTTCGTCATCTTTGGCAACGTCTACGAATACACCGACACGACCGGTGATCTCTCGTCGTGCCCGGCGGCGAACCTCACCGGCAACGGCGGCGTCTTCAAGGCCGGCGAGCCCATCGTTTCGCACTTCGAAGAGGAGCTCGTGCGCCACGCCGTCGAGACCGGGAGCGACGTTCTATTTCTTCTCGAGAACTTCTGCGGCCACGGCTACCACCGGGACGACCCCGCGCTGCAGTGTTACCGGGGCCCCGGCGCCGAGCTCTGGTTCGACTTTACGTGCATTCACCCGACGCCCAAGGGTCACGAGAAGATCGCCGAATACGTGCTCAACGTCGTCGACGGCTAAGCGAACCAAGCGTCGCGAGGCGGCGACAAGGTGGGCCCCCCGCGGTCCATCGACGCCGCTCCGAGCGCGGAATTCGAGCGCCGGACGGCCGCCGCGAGGGCGGGCGCATGGTCCACTCGTTGCACCGATAGGTGCAGGTTCCCATGACTCGCCCGCTCGCCGCTCAGTTGGCGCCCTTCGCCGTCTTGGTGCTTGGCGCCTGCTCGCCAAGCGTCGAACACGAGACCGGCACCACGAGCGAGGCGCTCTCCGATGAACGAACGTTGAGCGACGCGGCGGTGGCGAACCTCTTGGCGAAGGCTGGCTTTCCAGCGGCGACGATCCCACGCATGGTCTGCATCGGCCAATACGAGTCGGGTCTCAACGACTTGGCGGCGCGGCGCCGGCCCAACGGAACCTGGGACGTCGGCCTCTTCCTCATCAACAGCGTGCACGTGGCCAACACGCCGGGATGCCCAACGAAGGTCGAGCGGCTCTACGACGCGGCCGAGAACGCCAAATGCGCGTTCGCCGTGTACCAAATGTCGGCCTTTCGAAGCTGGCCCAGCTACGGGGCTCACAAGGCCGACTGCGACGCGTACCGGCTCGCCCGGTAGCAGGCCCGGTAGCAGCCCCGGCAGCAGCGCGACGTCTTTTTTCGGGGTGCCATGAAAGAGCGTTTGGCTATGGCTGAAGAAAAAGTGCACACTTCCGACGTGCCTCCCGTCTCCGAGTTGACCCAAACCGTGGCGGCGAGCGCCAGCGCATTTCGAGTGCGCGCCGTCTCGCTTCGCATCCTCAAAGGCTCCGAACAAGGGATCACGGCGCGCGTCGACCGGCCCCTTTTCATCATCGGCTCGGGCCAAACCGCCGACCTTCGGATCTCCGATCCCGGCGTGTCGCGTGAGCACCTGCGCATCCTGCTCGACTTGAGCGGCGCGCGGCTCCAGGACACGAGCAAGAACGGCACGTACATCGGCGGCATGCGGGTGCGCGACGCCACGCTGTCGCAAGACACCGCCATCACCATCGGCGGCACGACCATCCAGATCTCGATCGAACCGGAGTCCATCGAGCTCCCGCTCAGCGAGGCCGACCGCTTCGGCGACGCCATCGGCTCGTCGACGGTCATGCGGCACATGTTCGCCAACCTTGAGCGCATCGCCGGCTCCGACCTCACGGTGCTCATCGAAGGTGAGAGCGGCGTTGGAAAAGACCTCCTCGCCCGCGGCATTCACCAGCGTTCGCCCCGCTATGACGGTCCGTTCGTCGTTGTGGACTGTGGCGCCATCCCGGCAAACCTCGTCGAGAGCGAGCTCTTCGGTCACGAGCGCGGCGCCTTCACGGGCGCGACGGAATCGCGCCGCGGCATGTTCGAAGAAGCCGACGGCGGCACCATCTTTCTCGATGAAATCGGCGAATTGCCGCTCGACCTCCAGCCCAAGCTCCTTCGCGCGCTTGAGCAGCGCGAGATTCGTCGCGTTGGCGCGCGCGCGCCGAAGCCCGTGAACGTGCGCGTCATCGCCGCCACCAATCGGCGCCTCGCCGAAGGCGCGCGCACCGGCGAGTTCCGCACCGACCTCTACTATCGCTTGGCCGTGGCCCGCGTCACCGTGCCGCCGCTTCGCGACCGCACAGAAGACATCCTGCCCATCGCGCGCGTCATCTTGCGCGCGTTGCGGGGCGACCCCAACGCCGACTTCCCCGCGGACTTCTCCTCGATGCTCGCGGCCTATCCTTGGCCCGGCAACGTCCGCGAGCTGCGCAACGTTGTCGAGCGTTACG
>JADJCA010000010.1 GCA_016703425.1 Myxococcales bacterium | reverse complement strand
CGGGACAACCCGCGGGTGCGGCAAACGTCACCGGCGGTGTCGAGAAACCTTCGGCGGCGGCGGTGCTTGCGCCGAAGACCGCGGGCCACCAGTGCCACGAGCGAGGGACGCGCACTTTCGGGCCACCCGTCGCATCGCGCGGCACGTTACCTCGGGCGGAGCTGCCACGCACCGCAACCTCGCTCCAAAGAAAACAGTCCAAAGGCATGGCGCGCCCTGCACACCGGCAGGATATCCTCGCGCGCCGTGGCCCAGCTGCTCACACAACCGTCCGCCGAAGACGTCGCGCGAAGCCAGATGAGCGGCCTTTGCGCGCTCGTTCGGTCGCGCGCTCGGTCGCGGACGTCACCGACGCCGACGCGCTTCACCGGTCCTCCGTTGAGCACGCTGACGTCTTCTGGGGCCACATCTCTTTCAGTTCCTCGAAACTCGACGTGGAAGGCTCGCGCGAGCCCGTCCTCTCCTGGGCACGAGCTGCGAGTCGGCGCGCTTCTTCCCGCGGCTGGCGCTCCGGTTCGCGCGGAACCTTCCGCGCGGCGAGGTCAGCGATCAGGAGCGCCCCGCCGCTGTCGCCGTCGATGAGACGGGGCGCCGTCGCACGCTCACGCGCAGCCTTGGCGAGAGACGTGGTCGCTGTCGCCTCGGCGCTCGCCACGCGTGGTGTCGGCGCCGGCGATCGCGTTGTGGCGGTGCAGGCCAATACGCTGGAGAGCGTAATCGCGTGCCCGCGGCGGCGGCCGTCGGGGCCTCGTGGTCGTCGGTGGCTCCGAACCCGGCCTCACAAGATTACGCTCGATCGCTCGGCCGCCATCCCCAAAGTTCCTCTTCGCGTGTTCGCGGTATTCCTACCAGGGCCGCGTCCACGATGTGAGCGAGCGCACAGCGGCCCTCGCTGCCCAGCGTTGCCGTCAGCGTTCGAGCTGGTCGTCTCTCCGGACGTGATTGTCTGCGATCTGTTCGTCGACGCGCCGCGCTCGACCCGGATTTCCTACCGTCTCACCACTGCGCTGGCGGAGGAGACCGGCGGCCCCTTCGCGGCGCTGCCGATCCGCCCACGTTTCCTTTCGATCATCCGCTCTACGTCCTCTTCTCGTCCGGCCGACGGGCGACCCAGGCGCATCGTGCACGGAGCCGGCGGGACTCTCCTCGAGCACGCGAGGAGCATCGCCTCCCTCGGACCTTCGCCCTGGCGATGTTCTCTTCTCCAGACGGCGGCCGGCTGGGATGTGGAACTGGCTCGTCAGCGCCCTCGCGTCGAAGGTCACGGTGCTCCCTCTGCAGGCTCGCCGACCTTCCCCACGGCCGACGCCCTCTGGCGCCTCGTCGCTGCGGGAGCGCGTCACGGTCTTCGGACCAACCCGGGTTCTTGCACTCTCAGCGCGACGCCGAGGTCGAACCGCGGCGCCTCGACCTGGGCGCGTTGCGCTGTGCAATCCACGAGGGTCCGTGCTGGGAGACGACCTCTTTCGGTGGATCACGTCGGCAGGTGAAGTCGGTCCCGTGCAATCGATCTCCGGCGGTACGACATCGTCGGCAGCTTCCCTGCTGGGCCATCCGAACCTGCCCGTCTGCGCCGGTGAGCTTCAATCAAAGAGCCTCAGCTACGACGTCGACGCGTTCTTGCCTGACGGCTCATCGGCCGGCGTTGGCGCCATCGGCGAGCTCTTGTGCAGAGGCCCTTTCCTTCGCGTCCCGTGGGCCTCTTCGGAGACGACGACGGGTCGCGCTTTCACGCGGCCTACTTCGCCGATCACGACGGGCGTCTGACGACGCACGGCGATCTTCTCGAGGCCGACGGCGAGCGGCGGCGGACGCATCCATGGTCGCTCCGACGGCATCTTGAACGTGCGCGGCGTGGCGCATCGGCCCCGCCGAGATCTACCGGGCGCTCGACCGGCGTGCCCGAAGTTGCGGAGGCGATGGCCGTTGAGCAACAGGCGCCGCACGAGATCGGTGGCAGTCGCCCTGTCCTCCTCCTCGTGCTCAAGGGAGGCCCAGTGCTGCTCGGCGCCGAGCTTGAGCGGCCATTCGCGCCGAGCGCGCGGTGCTCCGCGGCGCACGTGCCCGAGGTCATCGTCTCTCGGCTCGAACCTTCCGACCACCTACAGCGGCAAGCGCAGCGAGCGAGCCGCGCGCGACGCGGTGAACGGGCGACCCATCGTCAACCTCGGTGCGTCCAAGAACCCCGAAACCGCCCTCAGCGGCTGGCGGATGCCACTGAAGCTCCCGAGCACGATGCTTCGGCGTCGCCGGAGGAGCTCCTCGCTCGAGCGGCTCCACGGGGCTATGGGCCGGGGCTCCTCGGCTTCGCCACCATCGCCAAGGATCAGTCGTTCTGACCTCGGCGGCACTTCGCTTGGGGCGGTCTCGCTCTTGGCCCGCGTCGAAAAAGTTTCGGCGTGCGCCTCGCGATGTCGAGCCTCTTGGCCACGGCCGCGACGCCACTGGGCAGCGCATGGGTCCGGGGCGCGCTCCGCGCGACGACGGCACGCGCGGCGCGACCACATCGTGCCGATCCGGAATGGCCCGCGGGGCGCGAGGAGCCTCGGTTCCTGCCTTCTGGCTCCCTGGTGGCGGGGGGCCTCAGCGTGCTCGCCTTTCGCGAGGTCTCGATGCTTTCCCCGAGGGGCAGCCGGTCTACGGCTTCGAAGCGAAGCTCTCCTCGAGGGACGCACCGAAGAGCATCCCCGAAATCGCAAGGCGTTACGTCGACGATCTCGTGCGCTCGTTTCCCGACGTCCTATCTCCTCTTCGGCTTCTCTTCGGCAGTTGGTCGCCTTTGGGATGGCCATCGAGCTTCGCCGGCGCGGCAAGGGGAGGTCCCGTTCCAGGCCGTCTTCGACAGCGATCCCCGTGGCTCGCTCGCTCGGGGCGCGCCCGTCATCGCCGCCGAGCGCGCTCGTACCACGGCAAGCAGGTGTCGCGCCTCGCCGCCCATGGGCTGCCCATGTACTTCTCCGGAATCGTCGACGACCTCGCGTCGCGCCGCGCGAGAGAAGCGGCGTCGCGTTTCGGCCTCGACCTCGATCCGCGTCGCACCACGGAGGCGTCCGGTGACACGGTCTTCGATGAGCTCGACCGGCGGAACCGCGCCGCCGCCCTCCCGCGCCACGTGAAGGGGCGCTGCCGACCTTCGACGGAGATCAGTGATCCTTGCAGAAGCGCACGTCGCAGTCGGCGGTGCGGCCCAGGCTCGACGATCGCCTCGCCATCGGCGCCTACGCCGCGCGCGGGTCTCGAGGCAGCATCGTCCCCGGCGAGCGCACCTGACGATGCTCGAGCCTCCCGAGGTCGACGTTATGCCTGGCCGAAGTCCTGCGTGGCTGCATCGCGCGCGCGCTTGGTTCTGAGCGGCCATGTAGGTGCAGAGCGTCGGAGGCGCGGCCGGCCCTGGCGCGGTCTTGTATCGCCGCGGTATCCTCTCCGGGGCGCTTCTTACGCGCACGGGATCCCGACGATGCCGAATCGCTCTCTTGATGCGTAGTGCTACAGCGCGGCCTCTCGCCCGCATGTTCTCCTGCGCGTTCGCGCTCGCCGGGTTGACCTCGTGCGTCGACAAGGACGAGAACCGTAGTGCTCTCGCCGGTCGTCGTGGGATGACGGCGAACACGCCGTCGATCTACTCCGACGGTCGGCTCACGCTGTTTCAGGTGCAACGCCGGGTGCGTCTCCCGGTGCGGCGTGCCGAGGACTGCGAGCGACCGCCTTGGACAAGCGCCCCCGCTTCCTAGGGATGCCCCTCACCGTCGCGCTCGGACGTCGAGATCACAGTCCGCTTCACGCTCGTCAACCTCGATGACGTTCCCGCACGGTGCAACTCCTGCTCGACCCGTGGAACGAGTTCGTCCGCTACCGCCCCTTGGTGCAGGTCGTGAGCGAGGACGAGACGACGCCGGACTTCAGCGGCTTCGACAAGTATTTCATCTTGGCGCCGAAGGAGCGCCTCGAGGGGGTGATCACGCCCGACGACACCAAAGAGATGGCCATCGATCCGGCGACCGCCCAGGTGCTCATCGCCGCCGCTGTCGACGGCCGCCGGTGCGGTCAACGGTCTCGTGAACCGCGCCATGAACCTGCAGAACCGTTCGTCGGGCTTCGATCCGTTGCTCTCGCCGATCATCGCAACGTTGCCTGCCGTGCCGGCCCTCGTGGGCTTCGACTTGAGCCTTCGCACCACGGAGAAAGCCACCGTCGCCGTCGAGGTCATCGTCGACCTGCGCGACCTCAAAGGCGACCGCATCTTGCCGCCGGGCGACGAGCGAAGAGCCGTCGGCGTGCCGGGCACGATCTTGTCGCCATGCGCCGCCGGCGCGGCAGTAAGCGCGCTTCTAGTGGAGCCGGACCTCGCGGCTGCGCGGCGTGTCATCGAGGCGCTGGGCAAACAATGGCCCGCCGCAGAAGAGCCCAGTGACGATCCGGCTGAGCAGGACACCGATGAACTGCTCCGCAGCTACGACGCCATCGTCATGGAGCAGGTGACCAACGGAGAGAACCGCGCGCCGCTTCGGTTCTTGCCGCCGTCGTTCCATCGGACCGACTTTCGGGACTTTCTTCGTGGCATTGTGCGCGACCCGACCGAGGCCATGCGGCTCTCTCGGCACGCGCTCGCGCGGTCGCCAGAACATCGACCCGAACCGGAGGGCCTTGGCGCGCGAATGCGCTTGTCGATGAAGGCGTATTGGGAGGGGCCTCGGCAGGGCTCCGTCTTCGATGTCGTCGGCGAAGCCCTTGCGTCGTTCAAGGGAGGGTTGTTTCCACGGGCCGAGCTGTCGCTCGACGCGCGCGCGTTTCGTGTAGGGCGACTCTGCATTGCCACGGCAGATGTCCACCACTTTGAGGCGGTCCACACGTGTGCGACGAGCCCTCAACACGAAGCGGTCGAGCGCGACCGCGGGTTTCGGCGCTCCGGGCTCGGCATTCGGCCCGGTGGCGATGTGCCCGTGGCGCTCCTGCGCGGGGAGCCGTCGCTCTCGACTGGGGTCAGCGTGCCTATCCGGGCGGTTCAGGCGCTCAACGAGGTGCTCGTGCAGCTGCGGGAACCGATGGGCTACCGCGACGGGTGAGGACGGTCGACCGTGTCGTGCGGTGGCTGGACAAGCCAAGGTCGGCGTCCGTCGCGACGGGCCTCTCGACCTTTCCGGACATCAGTGTCGTTTGCGGCGACCTCGAGCGCGCTTCCGATGACGCCAACGCCATCACCAACCCCGCGCTCCTCGTCGAGGTGCTCAACCCCTCAACCGAGGACTACGACCAAGGGGAGAAGCTGCGCCACTACCAACAGATCCCCAGCCTCGAAGCGGTCGTCTTCGTCTCGCAGAGTGAGCGCATGGTCAGCGTCGTGCGTCGCACCTGGAGTGGCTGGCTCCGCGCGGAACATCGGGACGCGTTTGAGGCTAGAACACACGGGCACCATCGCGGTCACGGAGCTCCATCCCTAAACGCGTGGGCCCCACACGCGCGCCCGGGCCAGCGCCGCGGCCTTTGTTCACGGTGCCTCAGTTGATCTTCTGCTGCTCCGTGGCGCAGCCGAAGACGATGTCGATCTTCGCCGTCGAATCGTTGCTGACCTGCGCGCACGTCGTGGGGCAGAGCTTGATCTTTAGCGCCGCCGGGTTGTCGTAGGTCCAGCCGAGCCCGTTGCCGCCGCAGCCTTGGTTCTGGCCGATGGCGCCTTTGCCAGCGAAACCGGTGAACTCGACGTTGACCTTGGTGGGATCGAGCGTCTGATTCGCGGGCGCCGCGGGCACTTGGTATTCGCAGCCAACGGCCGCTTGACGGATCGAGTTGAGCGCCGCAGCGACGTATTGCCCCACGAGCTGCGGGTTCGTGGTGCTGGCGATGAAGGCTTGTTTCGTCCCGCCGGCGACGGCGAGCTGATCGAGCGCTTGAGCTGGTTGCCGACACCGATGACGTAGGTCGATCGTTGAGGCGACTTGTGCTGCGAGCTGGGCCGACGCGCCGATGTTGTCGGCGTCGTTGCATCCTGCAGGGATTCCGTCGGTGGCCATGAGGGGCCGCCACGCGAGCCGGCGTTGTCAGCTGCGCGGTGATCTGCTGGGCCAGCGAGAGGCCTCCCGTGAGCGCGTCGTACGTGGGCGTGTTGCCGTCGTTGCTCGAGGCGCGCGAATCGATGTTGAAGAGGAGCTGCCCGGATCGGGCAACGGGGCGAGCTGCGAATACGTTTGCTTGTAGAGGTTCGCATTGCAGTTGTTGCTGCCGCCGCCCGCTTGCGCCGGAAACTGCACCGTGGTGATCGTGATGCGCGGCCGACGCCGGGCTCTGGAAGAACGCAGCGAGCGCGCCGCGGACCTGCTGCCACTTCGACGCGGGGTTCTGCAGTTGCGATCGCTCGTGTTGTTCGGGTTGAACTCGCACATGCTTCCCGAGCGATCGAGCATGAGGACGATGTGGAGCGGGAGCTGCTTCCGCCACGTCTTGACCGGTGCGGCAGGCCTGGATGCTCGGAGGCGTCGCTTGCGGATTCGCGAAGATGCCCGGTCGGCCTTGTTGCCGCCGGCCGCGGTGGGACCGCCGCCCGCGCCGTACGCACCGGGATCGAAATCCGTTTGCTGCTGCCGCAGGCGACGGCCCGCTGCCGAAAACATCGCGGCGAGGGCGAGGACGGTGGCGCGCTTCATAAGGAGGACGCAGCAATGACCGTACCGTCGCGAAGTTCACGTTGCGGGCTGCGGCTCCTCAATTCACCCGCGCTTTCTTGCTCCTGCGCACCATGTGCTCCAAACGCAGTTGGATCCGGTCTCGTGGATCCAAGGCCGTCCATTCAGGGAAATTGCCAAGCCGCTGAAACTCCTGTTTTGTGGGACAATGTTGGCCTTGTCGCACATCCGGTCGTTGGCTTGCCTCACGCGCGTCGCCGGCTGCGCCGGGGCAGCTCCCGAGGCCGCGTCAGTCCCTCCGAGCCTGCCTCCCCGCGCGAGCGCCACGGCGACCCCGCCCCCGCCGGCGCCAACGAGCCCCTCCACCGCTTCCAGCGCAACGGCCGACGCCCCGCCGGCGAAGCCCAACGCGACGAGCGAGAAGGCGTCGCCACGCGCGGCGCTCGTGACATGGCTCGAGGCGCACATGCCTAGTGGTGGCGAGGTCGTCGATGAGGCCGACAAGCCGGTGGGCGTGGTCCACGTCGCGAAGGCTGGCGAGCTCTACGAGCTCATCGCGCGCGCGTACGTCGAGCTGACGGACATCTACCTGACCGCCGATCTTCACAAGGAGCTTCGCAAAGCCAACAAGCTCCCGGGACCGAAGAACGCGGCAAAGGCCGGTGAGCGCGTCGTGATCCCGGCGATTGTTCCCGAGGCGCCGAAGAGCGCCGACGAAGAGCGGCTCGGTTGGCCCGAGGACAAAGTGCTGAAGGGCGTCTACGTGCGCGGCGGCCCGGCGGCCTCGCGGCTCTACTTCTGAGATCCTCGAGGAGAGCCGAAGCGAGGCATGAACCTCATCACGCTCGACGCGAAAGACTACGACGGTTGGGTCACGTACCCGTCGAAGGTGAAGCTCGCCGTCGAGAGCGGCGCCACGAAGAACGCCCCATCCGGAGCCTTGCGGACCATTCCGCTTCGCGCACAAATACGGCGTTCGTGGTGGCCGTGCGCATCAGCTGCTTTGAAGACGAGATCCTCGCGAAGTTCCGGGGCGATCTCTCCATCCAAGCCAAGTGGGGCAAGCCCTACAAAATCGGCTGGCTCGACCCGGCAAACCCCGGCGGCCAGGACTACATCATCGAGCTCGCGAAAGAGGCCATGGACGCCGGCGCCGACGAGATCCAGCTCGACTACGTCCGCTACCCGGTGCTCGGGATCAAGGGCGCCGACTTCAAGCTCGAGGAGCGCAAGACGACCAAGGTCGAGGTCATTCGGAACTTCGTGCGCCGCGTTCACGAGGTGACCAAGCCGCGCGGCGTCGCCCTCTCGCTCGACATCTTCGGCGTCGTCGCCGAAGGCAAGCGCATCGACATCGACATGCTCGGCCAAGATCCGGCCATGCTCGCGCCCGAGTGCGAGGCGCTCGCCGATGGTGTACCCGTCGCACTACTCCGTCGGCTATCGCGGCTTCAGAACCCTGGCAACCATCCGGAGATCGTCGGCTACGGAACCAAAGGCGTCATCGAACAGATCCGCGCCGGCGGCGTGACCGGCGGCGCCGTCATCCGGCCGTGGCTTCAAGGCATGTCGTACAAAGCAGGACAACTTCAGCCCCAAGTACGTGGCCGACCAGATGAAGAGCTCCGAACAGAACGGCTCGCACGGCTGGCTCATCTGGAATCCGGGGCAGGGGTACGCAGCCACCTGGTCTGCGCTCCGGCCGCTCGCCGAGGCGAAACAAGAGCCCAAAGAGAAGCCGAAGCCCCGGTCGTAGGGGTGGGCAAGGGCTCGCCGCTGCCGGTGAGCCGCTGCCTTCGAGGGGCAGTGGGCCGCCAGAAATCGCGGCAAGGTCGGTTGGCGCGCGGCTTGCTGCTCCCGCGGCCATGCAGGACCACGAGCCGCCGACTGCCGAGCCGATTGAGACGGACACGCTGACCCAGCTGAGCGAGGACGACCTCTCCGACGTTGCCGGCGGCGACTGGGAAGCGCCGATGGCCTAACCCACAAGCGCGTGTGCAGCCCGTACCGGACTCTCGGTTGCCGTTGAAGCGCGATGCCTGACGCGCGGGGCCGTCGTTAGAGGCCGCCGCCCCCGTCGCCTCCGCCACCGCCTTCGCCTTCGCCGCAGCTCCCGCCGTCGCCGTCGCCACAGTCGCCGGTGGAGCTGCCCTCATCAGCGCCCGCAGGGCAAGAGCTCACCGTCGCGGTTCCCCAAGCCAGGCCAAGTTGCGCGTTGGCGGCCGTGTAGCCCGAGATGTTGCATCCCGCGTCGGAGAACGCATCGAAGGCGGCGGCGAAGTTGGTGGCCGCTTCCAGCGAGAAGTTCCAGTTGCAGTCGATCGAGAACGTTGTGCCAGTGACCGAGAACGAACAGTCGGGTTGTGCGACGGGGTCGCCGGGAACGTCCCCCACCGACATGCCGGCGCTGCCCCCGAGGCACGACGAGAGGTCATCGTCGCCGAGTTCACGAAGGTTGGCGGCGAGAGCGTGGTTCATGATTCGGTTCGAGTGGTTCATGCTTGACTCCTTGGCCCCACCCCACTGCACGGGCTAAGCCACGGTGGACGTGCCAAGAAGGCGAATGGTTTCGCGCTAGGCGTCGCGTCCGCCGCCCGCTTGGGGACGAGTGTCCACCGCCCGTGGCATGCGCCGCCTCAGGTCACTACCCCGCGAACTGGCGGGGTCGGGGCTTACTCGAGCACGTAGTCGTAGAGGAGGTCATCGAAGAGGACCTTCGAAGGCACGGCAGCCGGGCCGCCGCGATAGAGGCCAAAGTCGAGAGCCACTTGGTTGCCCGTGAGGGCCGAGACCGTGAGCGGGGTGTCGATGATCGTCGCGCCGTTCAGCTTCACCGTGCCGTGCGGCGCGCCCGAGAAGGTCACGTTGAGCTCCACTTGGGCCCACTGGCCCGCTTGGATGGCCCCGGCGGGACCGTGAAACACGACGTTCGTTTCATTCAGACGAAGCTGGGTGCCGCCGGAGAGGAGAAGTTCGGCGCGGAACTCACCGGTCGACGTCTCCACCGGGAGCACGACGAGTGGATGCTCGTTGCTGGGCACCGACTCGACGAGCAGGGCGAACGAGACCCTCGCGCTCTTGGGTCTCCCCGCCGCTCGATGGAGCAGCTGGGCGGCAGGATCGGCGCCGTTGCTTGCCGCCGTCTCGACCCGCAGCGCCCGCGGAGCTGAGCGACCGCCGTCGCCAATCAGCAGCTTGACGTTGCCCACTCGGTTCTCTGAGGTCCAACGCGTGCCGAGCGCCACTCCATCGAAGTCGTCGCACAGGCGAACCGAGGCCCCGAAGGTCGCGCAGTAGCCCGCGTCCGCCGCGGGCGTCGCCCCATCGGCGAGGCCGGTGACGCCGCTCACGGGGCCGTCGGACACTTGCTCCCGCTGCGGCGTCCGCGGACCCGGCGCCGAGCCCGCCGGCGCCTCATCGAAGAGCAAGAACGCTTGGCAGCCGCGAGCGGCGTGACCGCCAAAGCCGCCCCCACCGTCCATCGTCCGAGCATCCGCTGAGTGTATGGGGGACATGTCGCCCGTGGCATCAATACCTGACGATGACGTTGGGGCCGCGTTGGTCCCATCGAGCTCCCTTACGAAATGCGGAAGGGCGCCTCCGTGGTCCGCGGCCACGCCGAATGCGCACGCCGCTAGAAGATCGACCAGCCGGTGCGCGTCGTGAACGCGTCGAGCGCATCGACGCCAGCCACACTGTTGCCGCTCTTGTCGAGGGCGGGACCCCAGACGCCGAGGCAACCGCGGCCGGGGAGCACCGCGAGGATGCCGCCGCCGACGCCGCTCTTGCCCGGGAGACCCACGCGATACGCGAAGTCTCCGGCCGCGTCGTAAGTGCCGCACGTGAGGAGAATCGCGTTCATCCGCTTCGCTTGGCTCCGCGTGAGCAGCTCCGAGCCATCGGCACGGCGGCCGTGGCGTGCGAGAAAGAGCCCCGCTCGCGCAAGGTCCACGCACGAAAGCGACAGAGCGCACATGCGGAAGTAGTGATCGAGCACCGTGTCCACCGGGTGCTCGAGGTTGGCGTGGCTGGCCATGAAGTGCGCGAGTGACGCGTTGCGATGCCCGTGTTCGGCCTCCGAGCGAGCGACGGCGCTGTCGCAATCGAGGGCCGCGTTTCCGCTCTCCGCGCGTAGGAACTCGCGCACGGCGCCGAAGGCGTCGCCGCGAAGCGCGAGCAGACGGTCGACGACCACGAGGGCGCCGGCGTTGATGAACGGGTTGCGGGGGATGCCGTGCTCGTATTCGAGGAGCACGAGCGAATTGAACGGCGTTCCCGAGGGCTCGCGCGCCCCACGCGGTGCCAAAGACCGCCTTCGTCGGCGGCGAGCACGAGCGCCAGCGAGAACGCCTTTACGAGGCTTTGCCCGGAGAAGACGTCGCGGGCGTCGCCGCTCGCGTAAACGTCACCGTCGACGGTCGCGAGGGCCATACCGAAACGCGTCGGCGAGACGGCCGCGAGGGCGGGTATGTAGTCAGCGACGCGACCGCGAGGTGGCTCGCGAGTCACCTCGTGCGTGATGTCGTCGAGCAGCGTTTGGAGGTCCACGGGCGCAGTATATTCGGCGCCTCGACGATGACGCGCCTTTGAGCGTGGCGCGGTCACGCTTGAGGGCGCGTATCCTCCTCTGGATGCGCTGACACCTCTTGTCGTTCGCCGCCGTGCTGACCTCCGCCGCCCTCGTCGGTTGCCAAGGCAAACAGACGCTCTACGTCGTGGCCGATACGAGCGAGCCCATCGAAATCGACGTTGGGGGCAAGGCCATGCCGTCGCCGGTCACGGAGTTTCAAGCCTTCTCGCGCCTCAAGCTGACGAAGGGCGCGACGCTCGTCGCGACCAAGGGCGGGCAGGAGATTGACCGCGTCGAGCTAGGCCCAGTTCAGGAAGGAGACTCGGCGATCTACGTCGTCAAGGCGTCCGACCGCATCAAGCTCGTGGACTTGAGCCCCCCTCGCCGGTGTCGGCCGCACGAAGGACCGCGGCGTCGCAGGGCCGCTCAAGGCCAGCGAAGTGACGCTCTTCGGCGGAGACACGACGCCGAAGACCATCACCCTCGACGAGCGCTCCGTGGTGGTAGGGCCCTCGGCCGCGGTGCCTGCCGGCGGGCAGGTCACCCTCGGAATGGAAAAGCTGCCCATCGTTCGCGCCGAACGGATTCCCGACCACGTCACCGATGCGCGCGTCTTCGTCGCCGCGAAGCTCTCGAAGGAGCTGGGGTACGATCGCTTGCCGGGCACGGCGCGTTAGGTCAATCGCTCGGCGCGTCCGTTGGCGTCGTCGCATCGGCAGGACTGGACGCGTCGACGACGCTCACATCGACGAGTGCGCCGCTGTCCTTCGGCGCAGCGCTGTCCTTGCCCGCGTCGATCGGCTTGTAGCCGCCGTCGGGAACACACGACGCGCCCTCGAAGGTGTTGCCGGCGCAGGTGCACGCGGTGTTCCCTTCCGACGCGCGCGTCGCCACGGCGCCCTTCTGGGCGCTGAACAGCGCGACGACCTTGGTGATGTCTGCGTCGGCCACGCCGGCGCCCTTGAAGGCCACCTGGACCGCCTGCAAATAGGCGCTGAAGTCGTTCTCGTTGAGCCCAAGGCGTCCGTCGGTGCCGGCCAGCGTGGCGTGGGCTTCCGCCATCGAGCGGCACGCGCGGCCCGACGGCGTCGCGCTCGCCAGTGGCGGATAGCTCACGCCGGCACAGCGGAGTTTGGCCGCCAGCTCCGCTTGCATGCATGCCTTGACGTCCGTCGCGGCGGCGGCGCTGAGGCGCGTGAAATAGGTCCCGACGCGGCAGTCCGCTTGAACCTTGGCGAAGAGGTCGTCCGCGATGCGGCGCACGGCAGCCTCGCCGCCACTCTTCTCGCACAGCGTCGGGCCCGCCGCGGGGCCTGCATCGAGGAGCGTCGCCTCGCTGGCCTCTACCGAGCCGTCGACGGGACTCGGTGTCACCACCGGATTAGCGCCAAGCGACTCGTCGTTGGCGCAGTGCACCAAGCCCGCCGTTCCCAGCGCCGCGGCCATGGCTGCCGTGCGCCGCATCGCGACCGATCTCGGTGCCGCCTCATGCAAGCGCACCGGTGACGATCTTGCCCTTCTCGATCTGGTCGTCGAGGACGGTGGCCGGCACGCCCAGCGCGGCGCCGAGCGTCTTGCTCGCCGCACCGAGCGAATCCTCGAAGGAGATGTCGCCGCCGGGCCCTCCGGCGCCGGTGGCCGAGGCGATGGGGACGGCCTTCCAGTCGGCGCCCTTCTCGTTCTTGGCGACCCTCCCACGATGCCGCCCCTTGAGCTGCTTGCCGATCATCACAGTCACGTGATGGTTGCCCAGGTGGTCGCGCCCCGCGGTGCCCTTTGAACTCAGGGTGCGGCCGAAGACGTTCATCGTGGCGAAGGTCACGCGATCGGCGAGGCCCAGCTCGGTGAGCTTTTGGAAGAGCAACGCGATGGTGGCCACGCCGGAGACCGTCTCCTCGTCTCCTTGGCGAGGTCGGCGTCGCTGTGGTTGTCGCCGCCAAAGGGAACATGCACCGTCACCACCGGCGTCACGTTCATCTTGATGAGGATGGCCGCGGCGGCCACTTGACTGGCGGCATCGTCGCTCGTGATGGCCGAGAGGCTGTCTAGGAGCTGCTGCGAGATGGCGCGCGCCTCGCGTTGGCTTCGCGCCATGCGGTCGAGGTAGGCGCGTTGAACGTTGGTCCCCTGCTCCTTGAAGATGGCGTTCAAGCGATCAAGATCAGCGTCCCTCAGCTTCTGGAGATCGGTGAGGGGCCCCGCCGTGTTCGTCAAGGTGGCGCGCAGGCCGCGCGGCGAAAGAGAAGGGAGCGAACGCCCTTCGTAGAAGACGACCTCTGCGGGGTTCCGCCCAGCGCCGAGGGAGACGGGCGCCATTTGCACCGTGTCGAGGCACGTGGCGAGGTGTTTGGCGTAGACGCTCATGATCATCTCGGAACGCTTCGTGGCGCCCATCGCCCGGAGGACTTTCGGATGATTCGGTGCGCCGACGTCAGCGTGCCGTGATGAAAGAAGCAGCTTCGGTCGAGGATGTTTTGCGGCAGCTCGGCCCAGGGCTTCGCGGCTGTCGTTGCCTTGCCCGCGAGTGAGAGCGCCGTCGCCGCCATGAGCGGATCGGGCGAGTGGGCGATCTCGGGCGCATCGTAGGTTCCGGGGACGTTCGCGTTGATGGGATCGCCGGCCTCGGAGGCGCTGAGGATCAGGTATTGGGCGCGCGCCTTGTCCGTGCATTCCGCCCGCGCCGAGAGCGGGCTGAGCAGCACGGCGGCGGGAATCCCGGTGGCCAAGGAGCGTAGGCCCAACATTCCCGCCCCGAAGAGGCCGCGGACGAGGGCCTCGCGGCGGCCGAGGAGCCTGAGCGACTGCAAGACTTCGTCTTCGTGTTTCATGGGCGACCTCCTCAAAGACCGATGGAGACGGCCGAAGGCGCCGTGCATGCAAGAACGAATGTCGAGCGGAGCGCGTCGATAGGCTTCGCCTTGGCGGCGACGGCCGCGGCGTGATGCTCCTTCAAGACTGCGACGGAGGGAGCGTGGCGCGGGTCGGACGTGGGCAGTCCCATCACGATGCGCACGAAGTCGACGATGGCGCCATCGACGTTCTTGCTCGACCAGCGTGCCTGCGGCGTTTCCACCACGGCGGCGGCCACCTCGCGACACAGGTTCTCCGTGCTGGTTCGGAAGAAGAGGCTCACGTCAGACGTGAGAATGGGGCTCTCGGCGCCGCGGCCGTAGCCGTCGCGGGGGATGTTGAGAGCGATCTGCTGGGCGTTCGTGTTCATGGCGCAGGCGTCTACGCCGAGGCGATTCTTGAGCGCCTCGCACAGGTGGCCGTACCGCGCGATGCTGACGAGCGGCTCTCGCTCCTGAAAGGTTCGAGTCGCTTTTGCGGCGGTCACGAGCGGCGACGCGAGCACCTCGCGCAAGAGCACGCGGAAGTCGAAGCTCGACGCCCGAAACGCCTCGGCGATGCGCAGGGCCTCGGGTCGAGGCCGTCTGCCCCGGCCGAATCGGCCCAGAAGCAGAGCTTCTGCACCCACGCCATCGCGAAGTGTTCGTCCCCTGGAGCGTCTTGGCGAAATCGTCGAGCGTCGTGCCCTTCGCCTGCGTCGCTCCGATGGAGAACGAGCCCTCCTCCGTGGTCATCTGGGGTCGAGCTGCTCGTGGTAGCTGAGCGTCAGGTTTCTCCGAAAGTAGGGACGCATCGGATCGAGCACGCGGTGGCATCCGTAGCAGGGCGAGGTCGGATCGGCGTGCTCCTTGTCGAGCCCCGTTTCGCTCAGCGGCTGCGTGCTGTTCTCTGACTCGATGCTGCAGCCGAGCGCCACGATGAGGTCTGGTTGATGGTCACGCGCGCTTGGTTGCTGCTGTTCGTCCGCCACCCCGCCTGAAAAAGCCAGCGTCGAGAAGAACCCGACCCGCGGAATGTCCAACAGCAGCTCGCTGTCGCTGCGCAGCCGGGCCACATCCCAGAAGTCGTGGCGGCGTTCGGTGCCCGTGGGCTTGCGGACGGTGACCGCCTTCCACGTGGTGAAGTCTTCCGGTGTGAAGATCGGCGTCACCCGCTTCTGGTTGTCGCACGGGCCGCCCACGGGACCGACCTGCTCCACGAGGCCGAGGAAGAAGCGTGCAAGGCGCACGGAGTTGCCCGCCGACGGCGCATAAACGCGCTCCAGGCAACCGGCGCCCAGGTCGCCGGCGGTGAAGAAGTTCTGTAGTTCGGGCTCGCCGGATCGATCGACGCGCTGAGCGCGACCGGCGTCGTGTTCTGCACGCGGTAGCCGTTGTTCTTTCCGGAACCGACCGACCACTTGTCGTTCAGCTTGCCGTCGTCGCCGCTGTGTCGGATGTCGATGAGCGCGTAGAGCGCCGTGAGCGCTGGCGTCATCAAGACGGGCCGGCGTTCGCACGAGCTCGGAGAAGTTCTTTCCTTCGCGCGCGACCTTGAACGCCGTGCGCGCGAAGCTCTCTTTGACGTTTGCGAGGAGCCCGCCCTTCTGCGTATCCGGCAGGCGATTGTCGCCGCCGATGAGGTCGACGAAGTCGGTGTCGACGAGCTGCGTCTGTTGAAAGGCCGTTCCCAAGAACTCCGTGAGCTTGCGCTCGCCTTGCGGCGAATCGGCCCAAACGTCGATGAGGTCCTTCCAAGAACGCAGGGTCTTCGGCGACGGCCTTGATCTCTTCGTCGGTGGCCGGCAGCCCCGTCAGCAGGTTCTTGACCTTGGAGACGTAGACACGGGGAGGCACCCGCCTCGAAGGGGAGGAGCTCAGGGGTTCACGGGGCCGGCCGCGTCGCCTGCGTCGGCGTCCGCCGAGCGCACGCTCTCGGATGGCGTGGTTGCAGGCTCCTCGCCGCAATGCAGAAGCGGCGCCGCGCACGAAAGCGCGAGGAGCGTCGACCAACCCAACACGCTGCCGCGAGCGAGTCCCATCCAGAGCCTCCCGGTCAATGCGGTGACCAGGCGCCACCGTCTCGACGAGTCTAGCCGCGAACGTCCCGCTGTCCGTCACGTTTTCGCTGGTGACGTACCCTGCACGTATCGAAATAGCCTCCTCTGTAACCTTGTGTGCCGCCGCATCGGGGCCGCGACCTGGAGCCACCGGGTAGGCCCATTCCGCGCGTGGGCCGAAACGTGCGCGACCGAGTCACGATGCCGCATCAATCGCTACGTCGCACGACGTTGACAGGGTACCCTACCGCGATGACTTCGCGACGCTCGCCCCTGCAGGTCCTCCTCGTCTCTGGCCGTTGCCGTCGCGTCGTTCGCGAGTTGCACCTCCAGCACCGAGGGCGGCAGCCCCGGCGTGGGGGCATCGCTCGACGCATCCCCCAACGACAGCGCCGTCGGCGACGCAGCGTCGCCCAACCCGGCGGTGCCCGACGCGGCGAGCGTCGATGCCTCCGCGGAGACCAGCAGCGCGTGTTCCGGCGGCGACCCTGCGCTCGTCGACGGCCTCACGAAGGCCATGGGGCTTTGGCGGTGGTCGGCCCAAATCTCGGCTCCACCGAGACGCCCGTCGATGCCTGCGACGGAAGCCTGCACTACCGCGTCGGGCCGGAGCTGTTCGTCGCGCCCACCACGGTGAACGGCTATGCTGCTTGCGCGATCGCCCAAGGGGGCACCGTTCCGGTGAGCGCCGGCCGCGTAAATCCACCCTGCGCCGACATCGGGTGCAGCGGCGGCAAGATGGGGCTCGTTTGGTCGTCGGCCAAGAGCGGCGCCGTCTACGAGCTCGACGCCAACGGCAAACCAAAGGGCGCTGCCGCGTTCCTCCTCACCGTGCGCCCAAGCGCAAGCTTGCCCGGCTACGACCTGATTTGGTCGGGTGTCTCGGGCATTGGTGGCTACGTGATGAGCGGCCCGGACCTGGGCGATACCGTGGTCTTGAGTTGTCACTGACACCTCGCGGCAACGCGAGCACGCTGCGTTCCGCTCGTCTTAGCGAACGTAGCCGAGCGTCTCGACGGTCGTGAAGCCCGAGGGGCAATCGAAGCCGAGCGCGACGGTGTGCTCGCCGGTGGTCGGGTGAAAGCACCGCTGGAGGCGGCGCGGCATCTCGCTCGACGGAGCCTCTTGCAAGAAGGCGAGTGTGCCGTCGAAGACCTGGCCTTCGCAGCCCGCGGCGAGTGAGTAGAAGTGCCGGTTGCCGATGATGCACCGGTGAAGCGCACGGCGGCCCGCGCCGCCGGAGCCGAACGCTATGAAGGGACCGAGCGGCGTGCTTGGCTCGTCCCCCCGAAGGCAGAAGGTCGATGGTGCCCCGTGCCGAGAGCAGACTTCGCGATGGCCTGCACCCACGAGGGTCGTCAGCTCGCTCCGCGAGGTCGACAAGACCACGTCTTCGAGGACGTCGTTGCGGGCCGCGAGCACGGTTCGGTAGGTGTCGGCCGGTTGCTTGGCGCAGCAAGCTTCGGCGGCATCGTTGCACCCGCGCGCACCGGTGGCCGCGTTGCGGTGGAAGACCCGCGCGCAGGAGGTCATCAGGTCGTAGACCTCCGAGCCGTACTCGACGGTTGGTTCGATGTCGCGACCGAACTCTGCCCCGAACGTATCGACGAAGAGGTTTCTCCCCTCCGGGTCACGCTCGAGTCCCATGCTCTTGGCGAAGGGATCCCCCACGATGGGGTTGGCCTGTGGCGCAGAGACGAATTCGTTCCATCCGGATACGAAGACATACTCCGGCATCACCGAGAGCGCCGTCGCCCATTGCTTCCGAAACGTGTGGCCGCGAAAGCGGCCTGAGGCCGCATACGGCAGGCTTCCGAAGTTCACCTGGTACGACGGGGCCACGGCGACGGCGCTACCAAGCGTGCTCGCCGGCGTGTGCGCTTGATCGCAAGGTTCGTCTCCCAAGATGGTGGTGATGTCTTTGTCGCCCGCGCGGCATGGCGCGAGAAAGCTCCATCGGTCTCGCGAAGCATCGGTTGTGCCGAGGGTCCACATTCGCTGCACGACGAGATCGGCGGCTCGAAGCGACGCCATGATGTCGGCGCTAGGAACGCGCTTCTTGGATTCTTCGTCGACGGCGTCGGGGTCTACCACGAAGTAGACCTTCTTCTTGGTCTTGCGATCGCGGAGCAGGAGGCCCTCGTACGTCGGGTTCTCGTAGAGGCTGAGGTGTTTGGTCCAGTGCGTGGCGCCCGTTGGAATGGCCGCCCAAAGCGCGATTTGGGGCGTCTTCTTTCCGGCGGCCCGCAGCTTCGCCCACTCCTCGAAGAGAACCTCTGCTGGGCGGAGCTGCAGCAGGTCCGACGCCGGACCAAGATCCGTGAGATTGGTGGCGTCGACGGATGACGTGGTCGACGCCGGCCGCAAGGAGCGCTTCGGCGTGGGCCGCCGCGGTCTCCGCGATCCCGTCGCAATCGGGCGCGATCCCCGCCTCGCCGGCGCGGGCGCGGTAGAGGCAATAGAAGCCTCGTTGCGGACGAACGCTCCAGTAGAACGCTGCCGCCTGCGCCTCCACGCCTTGGTTCTTGTAGACATCGCTGTAGCTGAAAGCGCCGCCACTTCGGAGGAGGTCTTCCAGCGTGCGTTGCACGCCGCCCTGCGCAGCGATCTGCTTCATGGCGTGCGCCGCGGGCGTGTGCCAGACGACGTAGAACATCCCGACCCGATGCTCGGGGACGTCGTCGCCCACTAACGTTCGCGCTGAGGCCCCAACGTTGACCGGTGCTCCCGCGTCGCCCGGCTCCACCTTGGTTGCCGTCGCCGGCGGCGCGCTGCGCTCGCAGCCGACGGCGACGAGCCACGCGAGCAGAGCGACGCTCGCCCGATGAGCCACGCCCCGTTGCCACGTCCGTTCGACGCTCATCGTCGTCAAGGCGCACAGGGGCCTGCAGCAAAGCCGGCGATGCTGCGGAGGTCTGCGCCGCTGCCCGCGACGGCCTGGGCTGCTTCGTCGGTGGCCCAGTATCGCCCACCGGCGATGTACTGGAACTGCTTGACGTCGTGCCGCCAGGTCAGGTCATCGACGGGGCACGTCCCGCCGACGGCCGAGCACATCTGCACGAGGCCCGCGAAGCTGGTGAGCGCTGTCCCGCTCGCTGAGCCGATGACGGTGCCAGCTCCGTTGTAGGCCCAAGCCTTGCCAACGTTCGTCACGAAGAGGCCGACGGTGTCCTGCCAAGCGATGCTCTCGAAGTGGCAGGTACCCTTCGTTTGGCCAACGCAGGGGCCGGCCGCGAACGATGCCACGTCGTCGAGGAGCGCGCCCGCGGCGCCCGGCCCCGTCAGCGCGAAGGTGGCGTCGAGGTGCCAGTACTTGGTGCCAACCATGGCGTAGTAGACAGAATTGTCGGCGTTCCACGCGAGGCCATCGAGGCGGCACGCAGGCCCTTGGCCAACACACGGGCCGTTCTTGAAGCCATCCATGTCGCGCAGATCGGTGCCCGCCGCGCTCCCAACGAGGGCTCGCGTCCCGTCGAGGGTCCACATCTTTCCCTTCGCCACGACCTTGTATTCGGTGGCTTTCCAAGCGAAGCCGTCGATGACGCAGGCGGGGCCAGCGTCGGCGACGGGCACGCCGGTGTCGATGGTGCCTGCGTCCGGGCGCGCCCCGTCCCCGCCCGCGTCGCCGATGCCAGCGGCGCTGACGTCGGCCTTGGCATCTGACGCGGCGTCGCGGTTCGCGCCATCGGCCAGCACGACGGTGCTTCCACCGCTCTCGGAGCCACACGCCACGAGAGTCGCTACGACTGAGACCAGAGCCGCCCTACGTAACAATCCGTCCATGATGCGACACTACACAACGAGGCTCGCGTCGTCGCGGTCCCGACTCATCCATGTCGCCGATC